>WGDB01000115.1 GCA_015493495.1 Helicobacteraceae bacterium
AGGTTAGCAATAACGTTATTCATACGGTGAAGCATAAAGTCCATGGTAATGAAAGCATCTGGTAACCAGAAGCGCTCGTTTGATGAGTGAGAGATGTCACGTTCGTGCCATAGTGCAACGTTTTCCATTGCTGGGTTGGCATAGGCTCTAATAGTACGTGCAAGACCAGTAATGTTCTCTGTCAAGATCGGGTTACGTTTGTGTGGCATTGCCGAACTTCCCTTTTGACCTTTTGCGAAATACTCTTCTGCTTCATAGACTTCGGTACGCTGTAGGTGACGAACTTGTACTGCAAATTTTTCTATTGAAGAAGCAAGTAGTGCTAAGGCACTGGCAAGGCGTGCGTATCTGTCTCTATGAACTACTTGGTTTGAAACAGGCTCCGGTTTAAGTCCAAGTTCTGCCATGGCAAGCTCTTCAAGCTCTAGTGGCGCGTGTGCGAAGTTGCCCATCGCTCCTGAGATCTGACCAACAGCGATAACGTCCATTGTCTGTTCAAGGTTTAATAGGTGGCGTGACATTTCGTCATACCAAACAGCAAGGGTGAGACCAAAAGTAATAGGTTCACCGTGAATACCGTGTGAACGTCCAACCATCAAAGTCATTTTGTGTTCCATAGCTCTGGTCTTAATAGACTCCATAAGCATCTTTACATCATCTATGACAATATTAAGTGAATCACGCATTTGCAGAGCAACACCTGTGTCAACTGCATCTGAACTGGTCATACCGTAGTGGAACCATCGTGACTCAGCACCAAGACTTTCGGAAACACTGGTGTTAAAGGCTATGAGGTCATGTCGTGTGACAGCCTCGATCTCTTCGATGCGTTCTACTGAAAATGATGCATTTTTAACGATCTTGTCTGCATCCTCTTGAGGAATCTTTCCCAATTTTGCCCATGCTTTAACTGCAGCTTTTTCTACTTCCAACCATGCAGCATAACGTGCATGTTGTGTCCAGTTTTTTGCCATCTCTTCGCGAGAGTATCTTTCTACCATGTGTAACCTTTTATTTATAGAGACCTTCAAACCACTTGAATGAGAAGGTCTCGTTAGTTTTATATTGTTTGCTTAGCGTGTACATTCTCTTAGCTTGAGAAAGCTTGGCTATAATTCTGCAAATCTTCACATAAATACTCTTCGATTTTGAGGTATTTATGTGAAGACTTTCATGAGAATAGTTTAGAAACAAGATAGTCTATATTACTAAAATATGTCTAATAAAGGGATTAAAACAATGCCATTTGTACACAAGCGATTTGATGTTAAAACTGAGACACCTGCTTTTCTTTTTTTGATGCGTGAAGTGGGTATGTCACAAAAAATGGCGCAGAGAATGATCGCTAAAGGGCGTCTGCTCTGTAATGGTGAATTTGTCCCAAAAGACCACTTTAAACTTCTGGGTAAGGTTGAACTCATAGACTTTGTTGCAGAGTCAAGAGGTCTAAACCCTATATTTGTTACTAACGACTTTGCCCTGTTCGACAAACCATCTGGTGTTTTAATCCATCCACAAAACCGTCATACTCCCTACTCTCTTATTGATGAGATAAAACATCATTTTGGTTATGATGCTAACATCACACACCGTATAGATCAGGAGACCAGTGGCTTGGTGTTAAGTGCAAACAACAAGGCGAGTGAACGCACACTCAAGATGATGTTCGAAAACAGGAAGATGAAGAAACGATATATGGCACTGGTGCACGGTCATGTTTCACGTGAAACATATATTGAGGCACCTCTTTTACGTGCTCAAGATGAGAGTGCGTTGGTGAGAATGGTCGTTAAAGTAGATGACAGTGGTAAGGCGTCACAGACAAATATCATCCCATTAGAATACTTTCCCGACCTGGATATGACACTGGTTGAGGCCCACCCCAGAACAGGACGACAACACCAGATAAGGGTCCATTTGTTTCACGTGAAACATCCTATTGTAGGAGACCCTATTTATGGTCAAAAAGAAGAAGACATCGTTAAGTTTTTAGACAGAGCGTTGAGTCAAGAGCAGCGTGTAGAACTCTCGGGTGCCTCTCGTCTACTTCTTCATGCATCTCAACTAGGTTTTGAATACGAAGGTAACCAGTATGATATACATTCCCAAGTCAACTTCAGAGATTTGGCACTATCTATTGTAGGTGCTACTATAAAATAATGTTTCATGTCAAACACTTTTAAGGGACACCCTTAAACCTCTACATGACGTGTAATGTACCTGCTCTTCTTTCGTGATGTCATCAGTTTTCTATCAACCAAAATACAACCATCGACACAGTCATTGAACTGGTGATCAACTCCAAAGTCTAAAAAGCTTACACCACCATCTTCGCACAGTTCAGCGTACTGTTTGAAAAGTGTAGGAACAGTAACACCAAATGCAGAGAGATAGTTTTTGAGTTGAGCAAAAGCAAGTTTATACTCCAGATCATCAAAAAGACCTTCTAGCTCTTTTATGGTGTTATTTGAAAGTTTGTATGGAGTTTTTGACTTTAATGTCTGCTCTTTAGCGGGAAAATATGTAGTGTAAAAATAGACAAGTGCATCACGAGCACTTTTAGGATAACTGGCACTGATGCTTACCGCTCCTGTCAGATAACGCACTTCTGGATTATGATGTAGGTAGGCACCAATTCCTTGCCAAAGATAGTCTAAAGCCCTGCTCCCCCAATAACGAGGCTGGATAAAACTACGACCTAACTCAACTGCTTGCATAAGAGCATGATCATGGGCCTCACTCATGTCACAGAGTTCATTTAGATATAGTCCCTCTTTACCCATACAAGAGAGTATCCAACTGCACTCTCCTAATCGATACGCCCCGACTACCTCTAACTCCTGATCGTCCCAAAGTACCAGATGCTGGTAATAGGTGTCATAACTGTCAAGATCTTTCTCTTTACCGCTACCCTCACCTACCTTTCTGAAACTGTATTCACGTAAACGCCCGATCTCATTGATCAAGGTTGGCGCTTTATCATGGCTAACAAGGTATATTACTTTGTTATCAGTTGTCTTACCCAGGATCTCTGCCAATTGTAGCTCTTGCTTAATACCTTGACGTGGTTCAGGGTGGGCAATACATTTTTCGGTAGTGTAGATCCCTTTTTTACCTTTTGCTGTAAGATAAAGATGTTTTCTAAAACGTTTTGCCTGCTCTTTAAGTGTTCCCGCATGAAGAAAAATATTTTGGGTGGTAACGAGTTCTCCAATGACAAACTCTATAACACTGTTTTTTGACTTTATCATCTCATGGGCTAATAAAATAGTACCTAAGGGTTTGTAGACCATGGAAGCAGTATAGAAGCCAAGACTGTTTCGTGCTTCTATATAGATAGGCAGTACAGGAGATTGTGTACGTAAGGCATATTTTAAAAAACCTTTTTTCCACGGACCATCATAAACACCATTGATATTAGCGCGTGCCACTTCACCCGCTGGAAAAAATATGACCATCTCCTCATTGACGAGTGCCTCATCTATCATCTTGTGACTGGTTTTTGTTAGTCGTCCACTGATGTTGTCAACTGGAATGATCAGATCTTTTAGGGGCTCGAGTTGACTGAGCAGTGCATTGGCTACTATCTTTATTTTTTTGTCTTGACGAATGTTCATAAGCATCTCTATTAAGGAAAAAGCATCGATAGCACCTAAAGGGTGGTTGGCAACAACGATACATTTTCCAATAGGTGGAATATTCAACAACTCTTTGTTATCACTTTTATAAGATATGTTGAGATGTTCTAAAACACTTTTGATAAAGGCGATACCTTTATGTGGGTTAGATGCTAAAAATTGATTGACTTGTTGTTCATGAAACAAATATTGCAATAGGGAGATGGTAGGCTTTGTTATGACCTTAGGATAAGTAGTGAGTTTTGGGTACTCTTGACAAAGTTGTGTTGCTATATCTATCATAGTCTGCCTTGTAGATGATTTATGATAAAAGAGTATAGATGTAGTGTTTCGTGATGGTTACTAAAGTGACATAACTGTATTACAAATAAAGTTATTTATTGTTCAATTACAATAGTGCATTGCAACTCCCCTATTTTAAGGAGGTCAACTTCGTTTTAGATAATAATTTGAATATAAAGCTAAAAATAGTCTTAAAAAAAGAGGAAATTTCTACAAATGTGAATAACTTTTTCAAGCTGCTAAGAGTTACTGATGCGCTATAGTAAATACTTATAAAACCAGTTGTAGCCCCTTGTTTTAGGGAATTTGAACAGTTTATCGGTATTTTATTTCAGTAAATATTTATATAAAAGTATTCTGAAAAATATTATAAATTTGCAAATTTAGCTAAATTTAGCAAATTTAATTCACATCTTATGCACCATGTGAATATAAGCCCTTTTAAGACATTTTTTACCTCAAACGACTCCTAGTATGGAAAAATTTTGTTTGAGGCGTCACGTCTAAATATAGCGCCACAGTTTTTAAGCACATACTTGTTTTTACGTTACTTTGTATCTATTTCCAATATAAGTTTAAATTTGTAGCGAGAAGTTCTTAATCGAGGGTGGCAGATAGTGATAAGATAGAAGTTTGAGAGAGAGCAATGATATTGTGATTTGTAAAAAATGTCAGTAGTGTATAAGATTAGTGTGTTAACATTGCAGGCATAAACGGTCTCCCTGGTGTGTTGACCGTTTTAACTTTTAATCTTCTTCGTTACCCTCATCTTTAATCACATAGATAATACCACCAAGTCCAACAACAACAACAATAATAAGAAAACCGATTTGTACTAGATCCAAGACGGTCATGAGATCTCTCCCTTTTCATTTTCTTTAGTCTCTTTGAGTTGACCACATGCGGCACTGATATCAATCCCTTTTGAGTCACGTATGGTACAAAGAAGTCCATGGTTGACAAGATACTCTTGAAATGCCACCATGTCTTCACGACTTGGACGTTTGTAGTCTGTACCTGGATAAGGGTTGAAAAAGATAAGGTTGACTTTGGCTTTTATGCCGCTAAGAAGCTTGACCAACTTCTTGGCAGAACCCAAGTCATCATTTTTATCTTTGATCACCAGGTACTCAAACATCACCCTCTTGCGAGTGTCTATGGGAAAACGTTTGACCGCATCGATGATGGACTGTATGTTGTTGGCCTTGTTCATCGGGATGAGTTCGGTACGGAGTTCATCATCAACTGCATGAAGACTGATCGCGATGTGAACACCCAAGTCGGATTCACCAAGTTTATCGATCTTGGAGCTAAGACCACTTGTTGAAACGGTCTGGCGCTTACCTGAGATGGCAAGGCCGTCCTCTTCTTTAAAGATCTTGATGGCCTGTGTGAGGTTGTCAAGGTTGTCGAGAGGCTCACCCATCCCCATATAGACAATATTAACACGACGGTTAGAGGCATGGTTGTTGTCTTTTTTAACAGTTAGTACCTGTGCCACGATCTCACCTGCGGTAAGGTCTCTGGTAAAACCACCTTTTGCTGTTAAACAGAAGCTGCACCCTACTTTACAACCGACTTGTGTTGAGACACAGACGGTATGTTTAGACTCATGAAGAAGCTTCCCCTCTTCATCGTACTGAGCATCTTTCATCTTTAGCCAAACAGTCTCCATCGTCTTACCATCAGGCAACTCAAATAGGTACTTTATCGTCCCATCAGTTGACTCTTCTTTATGGAGGGTCTTTAAAGGATTGAGGATATATTTTTCAGAAAGTTCTTCGCGAAGAGTTTTTGGAATGTTCTGCATCTCATCAAAACTGTCTACAAAACTGTTGTAGAGCCATCCATAGACTTGCTTGGCTCGGAATGAGGGTTTAACGAGGCTTTCGAGCTCTTTTTTGGTAAAGTCCATAATCGTGGGTTTAAAAGTTGACATGATGACCTCGTCTTTAATTAATGACGCATCATATCGTAGGCGTGCTTTGGAGGGGATGAAAAGATACGGTTAGTGTGATGGTCGTTGGTCTGGATTATCATATAATATTGAGATACAATAATACTACGTATAGATAAAGTAGTATCAATAAAAACCATCGTAGACAGAGGAGAGAATTAAGATGAGTAACATCGCAATTTTATGCTCTGGCGGAGATGTTTCCGGCATGAACCCTGCCATAAAACACTTCGTCGAGTATGCTAAAGCCAAAGGCTTGAAACCATTTTTGGTATATGATGGGTTTGAAGGTCTGATCGACAACAAGATCGTAGCGGCGACCTATAAAGATGTGAGTGGTATTATCAACCGTGGGGGAACTACCATAGGCTCTGCCCGTTCCAAGCGTTTTATGGAAGCATCCTATCGCCAAAAGGCAAAAGATAACTTAGATGCTTTAGCTATAGACAAACTTGTAGTTTTAGGCGGCGACGGTAGTTTTAGAGGCTTGGCCAAATTTTATGAAGAACATGGTGTCGCTTTTGCAGGCGTTCCTTCTACTATAGACAATGATATTGTAGGTACAGATTACTGTCTCGGGGTGGATACTGCCTTAAATATCATTAGAACATCACTGGACGCCATTCGAGATACGGCCTCTTCTTTTAGACGGGCATTTGTGGTAGAGACTATGGGACGGGACTGTGGTTATCTTGCACTGGTCTCTGGCTTGACCTCTGGTGCTGAACTCTGTCTTATCCCTGAGATCCCTTATGATCTGTGTGGCTATGAGCAGAAGTTTAAAAAAGAGCTGGCGCAAGGGAGACGGTACTTTTTAGCTGTGGTCTCAGAGGGTATTGAACAATCATCAGAGGAGATCGCTACATGGTTTGAAGAGCGTATTGGTGTGGAGTCTCGTGTTAGTGTTTTAGGACATATTCAACGTGGCGGGAACCCTAGCAGTAGGGATCGTCTAATGGCGTACCGTTTTGTGCAGTTCGCGATGGAAGGTCTTTTAAAGGGAGAAAAAGAGAAGATCGTCTGTTACAGCAACAGCCAGTTTAATTATAAGTCTATTACTGATGTAGCAAACAGAGAACATCATATAGAGCCTGCTTTAATGGCATTGGTGCAGTCCACTGCCCTGCACTGCTAGTCCACTCTATTATTAGAAGGTATTAGTGAAGTAAAAAGCTTTATCTTCTAAAGCAAAATCTCTCTATCATCACTGCGTGTTGCTACTAAAGGCTTATTGGAGATCCCACGTAGACTGTAAACAAAAGAGATCTTGGGTGCATCGCTGTTGTTTTTATTGGCATAGTGCAAAGTTTTGGCATGAAAAAGTACTACGTCGCCCTTTTTAAGGTCAAAATGGACCCGTCCTTTAATGATCTCCTGGTTTTCAGGCAGATCATCTCTAAAACCAGAATTTTTATCAAACTGTTCTGGTTTAAAAGATAGCTTGTGCGTCCCAGGAATAAATTCTAGAAGACCGTTTCCCAAGTACTCATCTCCCAAACTCAACCAAACACTCATTAAGTTGTCATTTTCAAAATGCCAGTAACGTATGTCTTGATGCCAACTTGTAACAGAACTAATATGAGGCAGCTTGGTCATAATAGAGTTGTGGTGGGCTAAGAGCAACACAGGTTGTTCTCCTAAGAGTTGCTCTAAAACAGGACGCATTTCAGGATTTTTCATCCATGCTGCGAAGCGGGGCTCTCTGTCATAGACTTGGCGAAGACGTCGGGTGGTCTTGGAGCCGTTTTGCTGTTGCAAATACTCCTCTTCACTCTCTATGGGTTCGATGTTTTCTTCAAGATGTTTAGCTGCCAGTTCACGGATTTCATCGCAGGTATCAGTGGATGCAAAACCTCTTAAAAGAAGAAAACCATTGGTGTTAAAATCATCAATCTGCGCCGGTGTCAGTTCCATTTTCGCCCTTTATAAATGGGCACCTCTAAAAATCCTAGCCATCCTCAGCACTAGAGAGGAGTTCACAATCAAGGCGACCTTTTGAAGCCCTAGCCATAGCTAAGGCGAGAAAGGGAAACGCCGAGTGTGGATTCCTCTCTAGTGCCCGAAGGGAGGGATAAAAAGAGCGATCTCACACAAAACTTTTTATCCTCATAGCTACGGCTATGACTGACCAAAGGAAATGCCCTTGGGTGCAAAAAAGCTTTTGCACGATCTCATCTCTTTTTCTTCCCTCTGAGAATAGTTAGGGTTTTTAGAGGTGCCCAAACGATATTTTAGCGAAATAGTTTAAATGTGATTGACATAGCGCTATATACTTTGGTATATTACGCTTATGAAACAGACAGCCTCTTACATGCTTTTGAGCAAGCTTTTTTTAACCCATGAAGGTGAGACATTTATTACGCCAGAGCGGATTGAGTTACTTAGAAGTGTAGTGAAAACAGGATCCATAAGTGCTGCTGCCAAAGCAATCTCTAAAAGTTATAAATGGGCTTGGGACAGCATAGAGCAGATGAATACGCTTTCGACCCAACTTTTAGTGAGTAAATCGAGTGGCGGCAAGGGTGGTGGTGGTGCTGAAGTGAGTAGTTTTGCTTTGGCTCTTATTGCTTACTATGATGAACTTGAGATGATGCATCAAAGTAAGATCGAGCGTTATCAAGAGCGTCTTAACAGTGGGTTCAAAAGTGGTGCCTTTAGTCGGGACATCGCTTCGACGCTTCATGGCGTTGTCCGCAGTGTGAGTTATAGTGACACTACTTGTGATGTGAAGATCTCTTATGGATCAACTGAGCTTAAGGCAAAATGCCCTAAAGGTTTGGCACTGACACCTGATAGCAAAATCGCCTTTATGGTGGAGTCCAACCAGATCATCATAGCAAAACAGGCAGTTGAGATCAGTGCACAAAACCTATTAGTGGGTGAGATCAGTAAGATCAGAACAGAAGGAAAACGTGTTTATTTGACGCTGGAGCTTGAGAGTAGAGAACAACTTATGGTACTGATTACGTCAGATTCACTCCATGACTTAAAACTGAGTGTAGGTTCACGCTGTTTTGCCTATTTTAAAACATACAATATAACTATTTTGGGAGAGAGAAGTTGAGAAGATTTGCCTTCACATTGATGATGCTAACCGTTGCTGCTTTTGCGCAGGAGAACAATACAACAGAACCTAAGGTCAAACTGCCTAAGGCGACTATGTTAAAAAACTCCACAGTCTCTTATATAGATGAGCCTAAAGAGGTTAATAGTTTTCAAGAGATGTTTAGTGAAGGAAAGTTCTATGGGCGTTTACGCTCAAACACCTTTTATTTTTGGTGGAAAGAACCGGATGCTTCTCATGATATTACACTGATCTCCGGAGCAGGCGGTTCTGTTGTCTATCAGAGTGCGATCTACTCAGGGTTTGGATTTGGAGCAGGACTCTACTACTCTCATGGTTTTTTTGATGCCAAGGTTGACCCTGCTCTGCGTTTCAAGGCAGGAAAAGATGCCTTTAGTCGTTACAGTTACCTAAAAACGGGTAATAAAAACATGGCGGTTCTTGGTCAGGCTTATATGCGTTATGATTGGTGGAATGCGACCTCTATTATTGCAGGACGACAGCTTGTGGAGTCATTTTATACCAAGTCCAACGATACCAAGATGATCCCTAATACTTTTGATGGTCTCGTCTTTCAAACAGAAGATATCCCTGACTCCAAACTACAGTTAGCCTACCTGCAACGCCAAAAGCTACGCGATCATGTAGAAGCACATGCGGTACTTATGCGCGGTGACTGTGCAAGTGATGGCTGTTTTGATGACACAGACCCGGTGCAACAGGGTATCGCTGCATTAAGTGAAAATGATGATAGTGCTATGCATAAGGGGCTGACATACAGCCGCTTGAATGCTGCTGGAAAACCAACTGATGCACCACTTATTACAGGAGATTTTCACACAACACCTGACACAGATTACAGTTTTGACATAGATGCCTCGTTTTATGTGGTCCCAAAACTTATAAGCCAAGCGATGCTGGAATTCAATTATGAGATGCAGCTTGGTGGTGTGCGTATTATCCCCGGTGTACGTTATATCAAACAGTTTGATCTAGGTGCGGGAGAGGTCGGAGGCGCATCTATTTCGGGTGACCTTAATGCGACCAACCAGAGAAACTATAAAGACTACAACTCTTTAGAGTCGCAGATGGTGGCAGCACGTTTGGTCTTTAAGGTAAAAAATTACAAGTTTAATTTTGCATACACCAATATTTTGGATGAAGCAGACCTAGTGACACCATGGCGCGGTTTTCCAACTTCGGGATATACCCGCTCTATGGGACGTTACAATTGGCGTGCCAACACCAAAAGCTATAGAGCAGAATTTGTACGATGTACCAGTACGGACGGGATCTATAATGATATTTATGTCCAAGCTTCTGTTATGTATCAAGATGAAGATGCTTCAAAATACGGTGGGGCGAATCTTGATTCTTTCTACTATTACACGGGTTTCATGCAAAACATAGCGGCTCTTGACAATGCACAATGGCGTTTTAGAGTTGGATATCAGGACTATGTTGAGGCGAATGTGATCAACAACCTCGATACCCGTTTTGAACTCAACTATTTTTTCTAGGAGCAGAGGATGAGGTCTATTGTTTTAACACTCCTCTTATTTTCCACCCTACTCTCAGCAAAAGAGATCACTATAGCAGTTGCGGCTAACGTAAGTTATGCTATCGATGAGATAAAAGCAGCCTTTATAAAAGAGCATCCTGAGACTGAGGTCCATGTGATCGTAGGGGGCAGTGGCAAGTTGGCGGCACAGATACAAAGTGGTGCTCCTTTTGGGTTGTTTATGTCAGCAGACATGGGTTTTCCTACCGCGCTTTATGAAGCCAATCTCTCGGTTAAAAGACCAAAGGTCTATGCCGAGGGTGCCCTGATCTCTTTTAGTGTCAGACCTAAAGCGCTCTCTTCGACACTTAAGACTTTGACCTCCTCTGAGTTCAAACGTATTGCGATAGCTAACCCTAAAACCGCTCCCTATGGAAAAGCGGCTGCAGAAGCACTGAAAAATGCAGGGGTTTACGATGCAGTGCACTCTAAACTAGTTTATGGTGAGTCTATCTCACAGACTCTCTCCTATGCGATGACGGCAGCAGATGTGGGGATCATCTCCAAGTCTGCGCTTTATACACCGATGATGAAGCAATATGAAGAACATCTGCATTGGGAAGGTGTAGATCCAAGTCTGTACCATCCTATAAAGCAGGGGATTGTTCTTTTAAAGGCCGCAGAAAATGAGGCTGAATATTGTGCTTTTTATGACTTTATTTTGAGTGATGAAGGTGCGCAGATCTTTAAGCGTTATGGGTATCTTGTTCCATGAACCGTATTCAAGCGCAGGTGACAGCCATAAAGTCAGAGCAGAATATCACCATAGTCACGTTTTATGCGGCTGAAGAGGTGATGCGTATGATGGCACTGGAACTCGACACTGAGATAGCGGTTGGGACTAAGGTGGTTTTGGGAGTTAAAGCGACTAGTATTACCTTGGCAAAAGGGTTAATGGGAGAAGTGAGCAGCTCAAACCAGTTAGAAGTCTATGTGGACAGAATAATAACAGGTGCCCTGCTCTGCAGTGTCCGTTTTACATTTGCAGGGGTCTCTTTAGAGAGCGTGATCACCAAAGCTTCTGCAGAGCGTATGTTGCTTAAAGAAGGTGATGCTGTTACTGCCTTGGTCAAGTCAAGTGACCTCTCTATTTTGGAGGTAGTGCCATGGACTTAATGAGTATAGACTACACCCCTTTTCTGCTCTCTTTTAAACTGGCGACTATTGTGACCCTGATCTTGTTTGTGATCGCGATGCCTATAGGCTGGTGGTTGAGTCAGACAAAGTGTCGCTGTAAACCTTTTGTGGAAGCACTCACCTCTCTGCCTATTGTACTGCCTCCTTCGGTACTTGGGTTTTATGTGCTTTTTGCCCTTTCGCATAATGCCCCGATAGGTGCCTTTTTTGAAGAGACCTTCGGGATCAAACTGGTCTTTAACTTTACAGGTCTGGTCATTGCCAGTGTGATCTACTCTTTTCCTTTTATGGTGCAGCCTTTGCAGGGTGGTTTTGAAACCCTGAACAAAAACATGTTAGAGGCCTCATACATCGCAGGAAAGAGTCGTTTTGAGACCCTGTTACGTGTGGCGCTTCCCAACATTAAACCTGCCGTTCTTACTGCTCTTATCGTTACCTTCGCCCATACTGTTGGTGAGTTTGGCGTGGTGTTGATGGTAGGAGGTTCCATCCCTGGTGAGACCAAGGTGGCCTCGGTCGCTATTTATGAGTTTGTTGAGGTGATGGATTACCCTCAAGCCCATATTTACAGTGCCATTATGTTGGTGATGAGTTTTTCGGTGCTTTTGGGCGTCTATCTTTTCAACCAGCGTCATAAAAGACGGATCGGAGTCCAATAATGTTGGAGATAAAGATACAAAAGCCTTTAAAAGGCAGTGTTGGCGAGATGCACCTTGATGTTGACCTCTCTATAGAAGAACATGC
>WGDB01000116.1 GCA_015493495.1 Helicobacteraceae bacterium
CATTGGCCAACGAAGATGCTTTTGGGACGATACAAACAGATGAGAAGATCCTTTTGGAATTTGTCTCTGCTAATCCGACAGGACCGCTTCATATCGGTCATGCACGTGGTGCGGTCTATGGTGATACACTTTTACGTCTTGGACGTAAACTCGGTTATGAGATGACAGCAGAGTACTATGTCAACGACGCTGGTAATCAGATAGATCTTTTGGGCCTCTCTATTCAGCTTGAAGGTCGTGCAAACATCTTAAACGAAGATGTAGAGTATCCTGAGAGCTTTTACCGTGGCGACTATATGACAGATCTTGCAACAGAGGCCGTAGAGGTTTTCGGAAAAGAGATCTTAAGTGATGAAAGCCGTCAAAAAGAGCTGGCACTGTGGGCAAAAGACAAGGTGATGGAGATCATCGTCAAAGACCTTGCTGACGCTAACATCCATTTCGATACCTTTGTCTCAGAGTCAACGCTTTATGATGAGTGGGACCGCGTGATGAAGAAGATGGGTGACAATGTCTATGAAGCTGAAGGCAAGATGTGGATCCGTTCAAGTGACAAAGAGGACGAAAAGGACCGCGTTGTTGTACGTGAAGATGGCCGTCCGACTTACTTAGCCGGTGACATCGTCTACCACAACCAGAAGTTTGAGCGTGGGTACGACCACTACATTAACATTTGGGGTGCAGACCACCATGGTTATATTCCTCGGGTCAATGCTGCGGTAGAGTTTTTAGGTTTTGACTCCAACAAACTCGAAACACTGCTCTCACAGATGGTAAGCCTGCTCAAAGATGGGGAACCATACAAGATGAGTAAACGTGCCGGTAATGTCATCTTGATGAGTGATATTGTTGATGAGATCGGCGCAGATGCACTCCGTTTTATTTTTGCAAGTAAAAAGAGTGACACGCCACTCGAGTTTGATGTCAATGAACTTAAAAAAGAGGACAGCTCAAACCCTATCTTCTACATCAACTATGCCCATGCACGTATACAGACGCTGTTAAGTAAAAGCGAACTCTCTATAGATGAGATCATGAAGAGCAATCTTAAGGGTCTCAGTGAAGATGCAGACGGTCTTCTTTTTGAAGCCCTTCTTCTACCAGAAGTGATCGAAGATGCCTTCGCATCTCGACAAGTACAGAAGATGCCAGAATACCTAAAATCACTTGCAGCAAGACTACACAAATTCTACTACGATGTCCGTATTATCGGTGAAGAAGATGAAGCCAAACTGCTCAAACTTCTTTTAGTCGTAGCCCTCTCATTAAAAACAGGTCTCTCCATGTTAGGCATCAAAGCAAAAGATAGTATGTGAGAACGCGTTAAGAAAATGACACCTGCGTGTCATTTTTAGCGTTCGAACCCGAAGGCGATGTACAAAGTACCGCCGAAGGGCGCGCGAATCAGTAAAGCGTTCGAACCCGAAGGCGATGTACAAAGTACCGTCGAAGGGCGCGCGAATCAGCTACAGCGTTCGAACCCGAAGCGATGTCATTTACGACTCACAAAGACTTTTACTTACTGATCCTATAATCCACCGGAAACGCCTGTTCGAAATGGGTTCTTGATGTGTCATTCACATAGATCGTTCTGTTTTTTCATGTGTGCCCTTAGTGGCTTTACGTAAAAGTGTCTCTATCTTTTCTTGGGTCTCTCTGAGTGACGGTATATTTTTCTGTTCTATCTCCTTGACCCGCTTTTTAATGATCTCACCACTTTGAAACAATATATTTATAATTTCCATAATAATCTCCTGTTTAATAAAGGTACCCTAGAGTCGATTGTTTTCCAATCACATTAGTATTGTCGTAAAAAAAAGTGTGGAAGTTGTGAAAAGGTGTTAGGACCATAAAGGTAGATGATTCTGTTAAGCACATACTTAGCCCAATAAATATAACATATTTATATAGATTATATAAGAAGGATTGTTCATGTTCAAAATATTTTTAACATCTTTGGGGCTTTTGTTGTTCCTAACCTATAGTGGAGGTTGTAGTGGGGATGACTCCAGTGATACTCCGGTGGTCGATCAAACAGCCCCTCGTTTTACGAGTCCAAGTATTTTTACGGTTGCCGAGAACCAAATTGAGGTTGGGATAGTCGAGACAGATGACCCTCACGCACTGTTGGAACTTACGGGTGGAGATATGGATGATTTCAATCTTAGCAGCGATGGGAATTTAACGTTTAAAACAGCTCCTGATTATGAAACAAAAAGTTCTTACAGCATTAGGGTTTTTGCCAAGGACAAAGCAGGCAACAAAAGTTTTCAGGATATTAGAGTGAATGTCACCGATGTAGATGAAAATGCACCTGTTTTTATGACCCCTGACACTTTTAGTGTTAGAGAAGGGGCGACTGCTGTTGGGACTATTTCTGTTGACAAAGCAGTGACCATGACCCTAAGTGGTACAGATGCCGATGCCTTTACGCTAACCAAAGAGGGTATAGAGAACGAGGCACTTCTAACACTTAACACGGCGGCTGATTATGAGATGCAGTCCAGTTATGCCATCACGGTAACAGCGATAGATGCTGCTGGGAACCAAGCGCAGCAGACGGTTTCCGTAGTGGTTGTCAAGATAGCGACCATTGCTTTTAAGACGACCTGGGAGGCAAAGGGTACGGAAAGAAAGATAAAAATTCCTGTCAATCCAACATACAGCTATGACTATAACATCTCATGGGGTGATGGGAAAGTGAACCAGAATGTCACGACAGCCCAGTCACATACTTACAGAAGTGAAGGTAACTTCACTGTAGAGATCACCGGTATTTTTCCGAGTATCTATTTTAACGGTGATAGTTATGAGTACAACACCAAGAAGATTATAAGTGTGGACCAATGGGGTGACACCGCATGGAAAACATTTGAGCATGCTTTTGATGGCTGTGAAAAGATGACGTTTACGGCGACAGACACACCAATGCTTAACGATGTGACAAGTATGGAAAACACTTTTAAAAATGCAAGTGCATTTAACGGCAATATAGGCAATTGGGATATGTCAAAAATAACCAATATGAGAGGGATGTTTTATAATGCAGGTTCTTTTAACCAGGATATTAACGGCTGGGACACCTCAAATGTGACCAATATGCGCGAGATGTTCTTTAGCGCCACGACTTTCAACAAAAATATCGCTGCCTGGGACACGAGCAGTGTGACTACGATGAATTATATGTTTGCCCATGCCACTATGTTTGACCAGAATATTGGGGCTTGGAACACTGCCAATGTAACAGATATGAGTAATCTTTTCTTTGGTGCGAAACAGTTTAATCAAGATATTGGAGACTGGAATACTGCTAAGGTTATCAGCATGCAATATATGTTTAGTGAGGCAAAGATGTTCGACCAAGACATAGGGCGATGGGACACTTCCCAAGTGACAACTATGAATCATATGTTTTCGAGTGTATTGGCTTTTAACCAAGATCTAGAAAATTGGAATGTAGCTAATGTTGTCGATATGCAATATATGTTTCAAGGTGCCAAAGCATTTGACGGTAATATAACAACATGGGACACTTCAAGTGTAACGAAAATGAACTCTATATTCTTTGATGCAGAAGCATTTAATCAAGATCTGAACAGCTGGGACACAGGATCTGTGACATCTATGTCTTCTATGTTTTCTGGTGCAACAGCTTTTAACGGTAAGATTATAGATTGGGATACTTCTAATGTCAGTACCATGGGAGGGATGTTTAATGGTGCAAGTAGTTTTGATCAAAACATAACTAACTGGAATACCTCTAACGTCACTAATATGGCCGGGATGTTTCAACAAGCCACAGCGTTTAATGGAGATCTAAATGGTTGGGACACCGCCAATGTGACTAATATGAGTATGATGTTCGCGGGTGCCACCTCTTTTAACAAATATATAGGTTGGAACACGGCTAACGTGACTGATATGAGCGGTATGTTTAGTCGTGCAACGGCGTTCAACAAGAACATAGGTTCCTTCAAGACAGCTAATGTGATCAGTATGAGCAACATGTTTAATGGTGCCAGCTCTTTTAATCAAGACATACACTATTGGGATACGAAGAGTGTTCAGAGTATGAGTGGTATGTTCCAAGGCGCCAATGCCTATAATCGACCGCTTAATAACTGGGACACCTCTCATGTAATAGATATGACGGGAATGTTTAGTGCTACCGCAGTATTTAACCAAGATATCAGTAGCTGGGATACCTCTCATGTAACGCTTATGAGTGGAATGTTTAGCGGTACAGCAGCATTCAACCAAAATATCGGTAACTGGGATACCTCTAATGTATTGAACATGCGTGCAATGTTTAGTGGTACAGCAGTGTTTAATCAAGATATCGGAGGTTGGGACGTAAGTAATGTTCGTGACATGGCCTTTATGTTCAACAATGCTGCAGCATTTAATCAGGATATAGATGGTTGGAATGTTGGTAATGTTACAAACATGGAGTCGATGTTCTATTCTGCCGGAAGTTTTAACCAAAGCCTAAGTAGTTGGAACACGGCCAATGTCACAAATATGGCTTTTATGTTTCAAAATGCTGTTTCTCTTACGGGACGGGATTTTAGTGGTTGGGATGTTTCAAAGGCTACAATCCATAATCTATTTTTAGAAGGTGCAGGTTCGGGAAATACTGCGCCTAACTGGTAGATGTTAAAGTCATTAGAGCCAGAGGACTTCATAGTGTTTAAAAGATCAGATTTTAGTGGTGACTCTTGCATCACCATAAGTTCCCATCAACTATAATACGCCTCTTCTAAGGGTTGGCTCGAGGTTTAAGTCCTTTTTAAAGTCAACTGTTTCCAATACTATTTTTATAAAAAGTGTGCAAGTTGAGAGAAGGAAATACAGATAAAAATACAGATGATTTTGTAAGCACGTATTTAGTCTGTTAAGCACATAGTTAGCCCAGTAAATATAATATATTTATATAGACATATGTAAAAAGGATTACTCATGTTCAAAATATTTTTAACATCTTTGGGACTTTTGTTGTTCCTAACCTATAGCGGAGGTTGTAGCGGGGATGACTCCAGTGATACTCCTGTGGTTGATCAAACAGCTCCCCAATTTACCACTCCCGGTTATTTTACTGTTGCCGAGAACCAGATCGAGGTTGGTATGGTCAAGACAGATGACCCTGATGCACTCTTGGAGCTTTATGGTACATATAAAGATGATTTTAATCTTAGCAGTGATGGGAATCTGACTTTTAGAACAGCCCCCGATTATGAGACTAAATCATCTTACAAAGTTACAGTCAGTGCTAAAGACAAAGCAGGCAACACAAGTTATTGGCAGATTAATATAGAGATTGTTGATGTTGATGAAACTGCACCTATTTTTAAGACCCCGAACACTTTTAGTGTTGGCGATGGGGAGACTGTCGTCGGGACTATCTCTGTTGACAAAGCAGTGACGATGACCCTAAGCGGTACAGATGCTGATGCCTTTACACTAAACAAAGAAGGTATGGAGAACGAGGCACTTCTAACACTTAACACGGTGGCTGATTATGAGACACAGTCCAGTTATACTATCACGGTAACAGTGGTAGATGCGGCAGGTAATCACGCGCAGCAGACGGTGTCGGTAGTGGTTGTCAAGATAGCGACCATTGCTTTTAAGACGACCTGGAAGGCAACGAGTCAGGATGAGACGATCACGATCCCTGTCAATCCAATATACAGCTATGACTATAATGTCTCATGGGGTGACGGTAATTCGAACCAAAATGTTACGACTGCCCAGTCACATATTTACAGTAGTGAAGGAAACTTCACAGTAGAGATCACCGGTATTTTTCCGAGTATCTATTTTAACGGTGATAACAGTGATAACAATGCCAAACAACTCATGAGTGTCGACCAATGGGGTGATACCACATGGAAAACTTTTGAGCATGCTTTTGACGGCTGTGAAAAGATGACGTTTACGGCAACAGATAGACCAATGCTTAGTGATGTGACAAGTATGGAAAACACTTTTAAAAATACGAGTACGTTTAACAGTAATATAGGCAATTGGGATATGTCAAAAATAACCAATATGAGAGGGCTGTTTTATAACGCAGGCTCTTTTAACCAAGATATCAGCAGCTGGGACACCTCGAATGTGACGAATATGCGTGAGATGTTCTATGGTGCCGTGACTTTTAATCAAAATATCGGTACCTGGGACACAAGCAGTGTGACTACGATGAAAGATATGTTCTCTTTAGCTGTTGTATTCAACCAGGATATCGGGGCTTGGAACACTGCAAACGTAACAGATATGAGTGGTGTGTTCCATGGTGCGAAACACTTTAATCAAGATATTGGAGGTTGGGAGACTTCCAAGGTACTAAGCATGCAAAATATGTTTAAGGTGGCAGATATGTTTGATCAAGATATAGGGAGATGGGATACTTCTCAAGTGACGACTATGAATGGTATGTTTTTCAGAGGATTGGCTTTTAACCAAGATCTAGAAAGCTGGGATGTAGCCAATGTTGTTGATATGAGTTTGATGTTTCTTGGGGCAGAATCATTTGACGGTAATGTGACGACATGGGATACATCTAGTGTGACTGATATGTCTAGCATGTTCGAACAAGCCACAGCATTTAATGGAGATCTAAATGGTTGGGATACGGGATCTGTCACTGATATGATCTTTATGTTTTTTAGGGCAAGTAGCTTCGATCAAAATCTAAGCAACTGGAACACAGCCAATGTTACAGATATGTCTATTATGTTCCAAGAAGCTACAGCGTTTAATGGAGATATAAATGGTTGGGATACTGGATCTGTCGAAAGTATGACCAATATGTTCCGTGGTGCAAGCAGTTTCAATCAAAATATAAGTAACTGGGACACTTCCAAGGTCCAAAATATAACTGATATGTTTAAACAAGCTACAGCATTTAATGGAGATCTAAATGGTTGGGATACGGGATCTGTCGACACTATGATCAATGTATTCTATGGTGCAAGCAGTTTCAATCAAAATCTAAATAACTGGGACACTTCCAAGGTCAACAGAATGTCTGGAATGTTCAGAGAGGCTACTGCTTTTAATGGGAACCTAAAGGGTTGGGACACCACCAGTGTGACTGATATGAGTAATATGTTTGCGGGTGCTACCTCTTTTAACAAATATATTGATTGGGATACCTCGAGTGTGACTGATATGAGCGGCATGTTCCGGGGAACGGCATTTAACTGGAGCTTAGGCTTCTTTAAGACGGCCAATGTGACCGATATGAGCAACATGTTTAATGGTGCGAAATCTTTTAATCAGGACATCCGGAATTGGGATACACATAATGTTCAAAACATGAGCGGTATGTTCGAAGGAACACATGCCTATAATGGACCTCTCAGTGACTGGGACACCTCTAAAGTGACCAATATGAGTGGCATGTTTCGGGATGCTGTGGAGTTTGATCAAAATATTAGCAGTTGGAACACGGCCAATGTCACAAATATGGCATCTATGTTCCAAAATGCTCTCACTCTTACGGGACAGGATTTTAGAGATTGGGATGTCTCAAAGGTCACAGAACATAGTCTATTTTTAGAGGGTGCAGGTTCTGGAAATATCGCGCCTAACTGGAATCCGTAAAAGTAATTGGAGAGAGTGCTTCATAGTGTTTAAAAGATTAGATTTCCGTGGTGACTCTTACGTCACCATAAGTTCCCATCAACTATAATACGCCTCTTCTCCTTATCGCTTAACTGGATAAAGCAGGCCCCTCCTAAGGGCTAGCTCGAGGTTCGAGTCCTCGTAGGGAGACCACCTGCTGTTTTCTTCCAAAATAAAATACTGATTCTGTTCAACATCGATATTAACACTTTTCCAATGTGCTATAAAAGATACGATGTGTTTTTTAGGGATAACTTTACGGATAGCTGTTTTGGTATGAGTTTGATTATCTAAAGGAGTAAAAACTCTTTTAGATGTTTAAAAATTACCAGCGAGAGACTAGTGCCAAATTGACTTTGGAATATTGTGGTACGGTGTATCCTTGAACGGTTGAGGTTCTTCCGGATGATTGTGCTGAGAGGTCTAGCTGGATCCATTTGACACCGATGCCTAGTCCAGCTGTGTAAATGAGACCAGACTTATCGTCAGTATCAAGGTTATACATAAGACCACCGCGTAGAGAAAGGGCAAAGAGAGACTTAAACGGCTCATAGTTAAAACCACCACCAACCATCTGACTGTCTACTTCGTTGTTAAAGGTCTTGTTGCGGGTCAGGTCCAAGTCAGCCGCCACCTCTAAGGAGTCGAAGATGTCGTAGGCGACACCTGCCCGTACAAGAGGGTCTACAGAGTACTCTGTACCATCAAAAAAGTCAAACTTTGGTGCGTTTAGGTTTTTAGCGACCAGACCAAAAGTAAGGTCATATGAGAAAGAAGGTTGATATGCAAAACCAAGATCAATACCGAAGTTTGAACTGCGTTTGTCTTTTTTGGCACTTTCTCCACTGTCTTCTGTGTCATCGATGTTTAAGACATCTGTGTAGGTAATAGCTTGCATATATTTTAAGGCACCACCTACCATGATGTTACCAAGGTTTGTTCTAAAGTTATGACCATAAGCTATAGGCACTTCAGCTAGTGCAACACCCTTGACGTGCAAGTAGGTGAGGTTGTTATTGACAGCATACTCTATAGATCGTGCTTCATAGGTCGCTTGGTCTACAGTTGGTCTGTTACTTGGATCATTAGGATCATAGGCCAGGGCATCATAATAAGCTGTAGACCCATTGGCGTCTGTGGACTCAAAGTAAAGTTGGTCATGTGCTTCATCGACAATAGCCGTGGCAGTTGCATCTGAACCAGTAAACACACCAAATCCAAAGCTCTTGACCTGTGCACCCAGATATCCCTGTGGTGCAACAGTTACAGACTCACCATTCATGTCCAAGATGACATTTTTACCTTTGACAAGAACATTTTTGTCTGCGTCAGTGATAGTGTTGATATCATTTGAGAGTTTGTCAACAGTGTCAAGAAAACCCGTGTCTTCCAGCTCTTTGGCAGAAGCTCCAACCCCATGATCGTAAGCACTAACACCACCTGCTATAGAAACCTCTACTTTGTAAGGGGGTTTACTTAAAAGTGCAGGGTTGTTGTATGTTGCAAGCGAGCCTGTAGAACTGGCTACAGACGCGCCACCCATGGAGATAGACTTATACCCTAAGGTCTCGAATTTCATAGCGTGTAGAGAACTGGCACTGACTAACATGAGTGCAGTTAACGGCAAATAATAATTTCTTTTCATTTTATACTCCTAATTATCTTTTATGATAACATAATTCATAGCTTAAATTGAAAAAATGGAAGGATCCTCTATAATGAGAAACTTAAATACGCCAGGGAGTAGAAAATGGTAAAAGTGGCAGCGGTACAGATGCAGATGGGTATGGACAAAAGTGATAACATAGCACGTGCTATAGCTTATGTCAAAGAGGCTGCAAAAAGTGGAGCACAGATCATCTTACTGCCGGAACTTTTTGAAGGTTTATACTTTTGTAAAGATAAGGAAGAGGGCTATTTCGAGTGGGCTAGAGCGTTAGAGGATCATCCTCTTATTGAACAGTTTTCACTTTTAGCCAAAACATTGGAAGTGGTTCTTCCTATCAGTTATTTTGAAAAAGATGGTGAAGATTTTTACAACGCTTTGGTAGTTATTGATGCTGATGGCAGGGTTTTGGAAAACTACCGTAAGACACATATTCCTGATGGACCGGGTTATGAGGAGAAGTTCTACTTTAAGCCGGGAAACACAGGTTTTAAGGTTTGGAAGACAAAATATGCAGATATTGGTGTAGGTATTTGCTGGGATCAGTGGTTCCCGGAGACAGCCCGGGCTCTTACGCTTCAAGGTGCAGAACTCATTTTCTATCCTACCGCTATAGGAAGTGAACCGGAGATCGAGGTAGACTCACAAGCCCATTGGCAACGGGTGCAGCAAGGCCATGCTGCAGCAAACACAGTACCAGTGATCGTGGCAAACCGCATAGGGGAAGAGCAGGGAGAAAGTTGTACACTGACTTTTTACGGTGCTTCATTTATGAGCGATCACACCGGAGCTATAATCTCTGAAGCATCACGAGAAGATGAAGAGATTATTTATGGGGAGTATGATTTGAAAACGATAGCCAACCATCGAAAATATTGGGCACTGTTAACAGACAGACGTCCAGAGATGTACAAAAAGTTATGTCAATCATGAAAGCACTTTATCTTCTGCTTATAACGCTTACCCTTTTTGGTCGTGGTCTCGAAGCACCGGACAACCGTTCTCAGGCTAAAAATGTGCTGATGATGATCGACCTTGACTATAAAAAGAGTGCCATTAACGGGTGTATTTATGACTACGATAAAACATCCTGTATGGACAAGACGATAGTAGATGTAAATTCCTGTGATCTGGTAGAAAACAACCTGACTATAAAATGGGTGCAGGTCGTTCCGGACACTTTTTATGGTCGTAATCGTGCCTGTATGAATGAAAAAAAATGTGTCAATATCTTTACCAAAGAGCTCTTTGGCAGTCCGATGTGCTGTCGCCGTATTGATACAGAGTATAAAAAGATGGAGGCAGACCTTTTTAACCTCATACCGGTGGTTTCAACCTTGGCCGAGGCTC
Source organism: Helicobacteraceae bacterium (assembly GCA_015493495.1). Lineage (GTDB taxonomy): Bacteria > Campylobacterota > Campylobacteria > Campylobacterales > Sulfurimonadaceae > Sulfonitrofixus. The sequence continues at coordinate 10,646 of WGDB01000116.1, forward strand.
AAAAAGGGTGGATATATGGTGTGGTCAAAACGCCACTGAAGATGATAGGCCGTACAAAAATAGGCACTAAGGCTATAGAACCGCCTGATGAAGTCAAAGGTAACGTTGCACGGGTCTATCTCTATATGGATGGACGTTATGGTCTTCAACTCTCCAAAGAACAAAAATCACTTTATGAAGCGTGGAACAGCTTGGATCCTGTAGATGCCAAAGAGTGCAAAGTAGGAAAACTCATTTTGAAGATCCAAGGTGGTCACAACCCTTACATAGAAGATAATTGTAAAAAGTAGCGCCGTTTAAGGCCTTTCAAAACCCTCTATCAGCTCGTAAGGGCTGATATCTTCGAGCAGTATCTTAAAGTCGTCAAGTTGGAAGAGCCGCAGGTTCTTGTCTGCTAGCGCCAAAAGCTCGTTGGAAAAACCGCGTTTGGAAAAGAGTATATTTATGTCTGCCTGCAGATCTGCCAACTGGCACTTCTCTTGAAGTTTCCCCCACTCACTTCTATTGATCTTCGTGTTGGTGTACTTGCACTCTGCAACTAGGTTAAGTCCTGAACGTGTTTTAGCCAATACATCGATCTCAACCTGTCTGTCCCAGTAACTACCAACCTCTATAATAGGGTCATCAACACAGTGCTTTTTTAAAAAGGCTATAGAAAGTTTTTCAAAGAGAAGACTTGAGAAACTCTGTTCATGCTCTTGAAATCGTTGCAGGAGTTGTGTGTAGTCCCCATTTTCAATACTCTTGTGTAGAGGTGCAACGAAGGCGAACCAAAAACGCAAAAATGGTGAGGTGAAGAGCAGTTTGTCTGAGATCTGATGTCTTTCGACCTCTTTTTTGAGTTTTTGGTGGGGGTATTTACGTTGAGGTGGAACTTCTCTGGAATACTCCATCTTCAAGATGCCGCTACGGCAGAGGTACTCTACTGCCGCATCACCCACACTCTGAGAGACATGTGCTTTTTTGTAGGCAGAGTGGGTACGACGGTCTCCTCGGGCGATAGCCGTCAAGATCGTGTGATAGAGTGGGTCATCAAGAGTGTAAAAGGAGACTTGGTTATGAAGATGCCCATAGTTTTCCAAGATGAGCTCTTGTATAAGTTCCGTCAATGGCACATCGGTATCGATTTCCCACCCCAGACCGCCAAAGACCGAGAAGTAGTCTATGGACTCTTCAAGAGAGTTGGGAAAGTTTCGGGTGTGAAAAGATCGAAACTGTTGTAAAAGTGAGGGCATTGCAGTACTAATGTGAGTGCCTTTATTTTATTTGAATTATTATGGCATAAAAGTGTTGAGAAAGTAAGATGTTACAAAATAATAGGGGATATTGAAATGAATTTTATGACTTATAAGAAGAGGGACTAGCGCGCTTTAGTAAAAGGTAGAATAATATCACTCCAAGATGGCTAAACCTGTTGTTCAAATCTTTGTTGGTTTTGTCAATTTAAATATAGAACATGATGCTTTGTATTGGAAATTCGAGGGGTCTAGTGTAAGACGAGATTAAAGTTCACTACCCCATTGTAATGTATCCAAGCCATACTTCTCACGAAGTTTTGAGGTACTTTGGGTGAGCTTGTGTTGTTTGGTGTCCTCTTCGTATTCGAGTAGAGAGAAGGTGTGATGGTTGCTTTGGGTGAAGGCAGAACAGGAGAGACCTATGCGGATCACTTTGAGCTCTCTGTGGATGTCCGCTTTTTCAAAAAGATCGAGCATGGTAGTCCTTAAAAAGGGTTCACTGAAGAGACGGTTGAGGGTGATGGCGGCGTTGCCTTTTTGAGAAAGCTCGTAGCGTATAGAGAGGCTGTAATGGGTAGGGTGTTTTTTCATGCGTATAAGCGCATGAGAGAGATGTCGTGAGAGGATAATGACACGGCGTCGCATCTCCTGACGGTCATAAAGAGGATCAAAGGTGCGGGAGATCCCGATGGACTTGCGTTCGCGCTCCTCTTGAAGAGGTGTTTTGTCGATACCGCATACCCGCTCATAAAGATCTTTTTGTGATTTGGTGGAGTGCATGAAGATGTCTGGATGGCGGGCGATGTCTCCAAGTGTGACGATACCTCTGGAGAGAAGTGCCTTCTCTGTCCGTCTTCCTATACCGGGGAACTCTTTAATGGGCTTCTCTTTGATAAAGTTATGGACCTCATCAGGATAGACAACTTTTGTTCCAAAAGGCTTGGCATCATTAGTCGCCATCTTGGCGGTATACTTAGAGTTGGCCGCACCGATAGAGAGGGGAAGGTCTAACACCAGTAGGGCTTCGTTCTTAAGTGTGGTTATAAACTCAGGAACTTCGGCATCATCCACCCATCCATCAAGATCACCATAAAACTCATCGATACTGCCTTGTTCAATAATGGGGATGCGCTTTTGTAAAAAGCGTTTGAGCTTGTGTGAGAGCTCCTGATAGAGTCTCATGTTGGGCTGCTTGATGATGATGTTTGGACACATACGAAGAGCTTCATTGATTGTACACCCTGTTTTAACACCAAAAGCACGTGCCTCATAGGAGGTAGTGGTCAACATACCCCGTATTCGTCCATCAGGGTCGATGAACTTGTGAAGATCATTGTCTTTGGTCGAGCTGTGCTCAAAAAAGTAGGCAGGTACAAAGGCGCCACTGTTTTTCAGGTTGAGAAACTGACGGCTTTTTTCATGGGAGAATATCTTGGTGTCACCACGACCACCGATGCCTACAGGTAGTCCTCTGAGTGTTGGGTCTATAGTGCGCTCAGCAGAGACAAAAAAGCAGTCAAGATCGATATGTATTTTCATAAGTGAAGTGTAGCAGTTTTAGAAGTCAAGCTCTTTTTTTATGTCATATAGATTTAAAATGAGATGCTCTTGGCAGTGCCTTATTTCTCCGGAGTTCTCCAAAAGTCAAAAAAGTTGAACCACTGATAAGGATAGGCTTTGACGACATCTTGTAAAAAGTCAGCATAGGCTTGTGCGAGTTCGTGTATGTAGGCTTTTTTGTCCTTTTGTGATGCGGTGATGATCTCTGAAAAAGTGACCTTGATCTGGTTGTCACCTGTACGAACGATGTCACAGCCGAGCATGGGCACTTTTCGCATATGGGCGATCTCAAAACCACCACTGTGAAAAAGGGTAGGACGCCCTAAAAAGTTAACCTCTACAGTTTTAGACAAGGTCTGTACCCGGTCTACCATGATGATGACCACTTCACTGTTTTGAAGTGCTCGTGCAATCTCTAACATCGCCTGCATACCCTCTTGGAGGTTGATGACCTTGATGCGGTTGTTCTCCTCTTTGTCAGTCTCCAACTGCTGAATATTCTCGTCTATAATCTCATCTGAGATAATGTTGAGTTTGACATCATAGGTCTGAAAGATCTTAAAACTCTGTCCCCAGTTCCCATGGTGAGAAAGTACCAGCATACCCCCACTTTTTTGAAGTTGCTCAAAGGCTTGGACATTTTCCCGTTCGACTTGGACAGTGTTCTCCTGCATCCCTTCTCGGGCGATAAAACGGTCAAAAATAGTGAGTGAAAAGGCGTAGACATGTTTGAAGTAGCTTGTAAAGGTGTTAGGTAGACCGACTGCCTCATAGTAACTGTTAAGGTCTCTACGGTTCTTTTGGGAGATGAGTGCATAAAAGAGTGCCACGATAAAGACCAATGCTTTGGCTGCACTGTAACCAAAGAGGTCATAAAGGGTAATAATAAGTTTGATCCCCAGAGGGCTACCACGGTATTGGGACATAATCTTCCTGTATGGGTAATATTGAAGTCGAGGTGCAGCCTACTGTGGGTCGATCCCAGTAAGTGCTTTATAGGTTGCGTTTACCGCTTGTGTTGGTGAGACGACGAACATATTTTTGGTGTCCCAGACATAACCACTGAGAACAGAGACGATCTTGCTCTCTATCTTGTCAGATCCTGGTGCTTTGGAGAACAGGATGCCCTGAAGACGACCATCATACCAGGCTTCTACATACTCTCTAAAGACATCGACACCGATCATCATGTAGTCTTGGTAGTCTACTTGCCAGTCTACCTCTTCACCTTTGAACTCTTTGATAATAAGATCAGCCGCTTTGGAGCCGGACTCCAGTGCCAGGGTGACACCAGAGGAGAAGACCGGGTCCAAAAACTCTGTGGCATTTCCTACCATGACGAAGTTTTCACCAAACATACGGGTGACATTGCTGGAGTACCCGCCGATGTAACCAACTTCGTTAACAGGAGTAGCATTGGCGTAACGTACTTTGGCAGTTGGCTGTGTATGAACGATATGCTCCCAAAAAGCCTCTGGTGTCATGTCAAATGAGTTAAAATACTCTTCTGTACAGACGATCCCAACAGAGGTGACGGTTGGGCTCAATGGAATATTCCAGATCCAGGCATCATTATCACCAACAATGTCGACATAGATGTAGCCGTCTGTACCGTCTGTATGACGGATGTCATTTTCTACACGGCGGAAGATCGCATTACGGAGTTTAAGACCTGAAGCTGCGTCAAGACCCAAAAGTCTGGGAAGCACACGACCATAACCTGAAGCATCGACCACTTTTTTAGCGTGGTATTTCTCTTCACTCCCATCTTTATGGGTTACAGTGACGATGTTGGCATCTTCATCATATGCGATGACTTCAGACTCCATAGTGACACGGGCGCCAAATTTTTTGGCCTGTTCTAAAAGCAGGTTGTCAAATACTTCACGACGTACTTGGAATGAGCTGTTATGCTTCTGTCCCATGTTGTTACTAAAATCGACGACCTTAAGGTCGTTTTGTTCATTTTGAAAGGCAACGCCGCCTTTAAACTGGAAGCCTGCATTTTTGACTTCTTCAAGTATATTGGCATCTTCAAGCAGCTCATTACAGCGTGGTAGGAGAGATTCTCCTATGACAAAACGTGGAAATTTTACCTTTTCAACAAGCTCGACATGGTATCCGGCTTGAACAAGTTTGGCAGCAGCAATCGAACCTGCTGGTCCACCGCCAATAATAAATACGTCACATTCAGTCATAAAATATCTCCCATAGGTAAGTGGCGAATTATAACAAAAGTTATATATATAATAACTTTCTAAGAAGAGAAAATAGAGGGCACCTCTAACAATCATAACTCTCCTCAACACCAGAGAGAAGCTCTAAAAATATAAAGCCCTGCTACGCTACAATGCAGCTATCAATTAAGAGGCCTTGACTTGCAAAAAACATGTATCGTTATTCCAGTTTATAACAACCCCACAACTATTGAAGAGGTTGTATACGCGGCACTGAAAACAAAAAGTACGGTAATCGTTGTTGATGATGGCTCTGACTCAAGTGTGATGTTGAATATAGATGAAGATGAGAAGCTCTATCTAATCAGACATCATCCCAACAAAGGGAAGGGTGAAGCGATCTTGACGGGGGGACACAAGGCAAAAGAGCTCGGTTTTAGCTCTTTTCTTGTAGTAGATGGAGATGGCCAGCACTATCCACATGAGATCGAGAACTTTGTGGGTAAAGACACTGATCATTGCATTGTCATTGGGTGTCGAAAATTTGGTGAAAACGTACCGGGTTCTTCGAAGTTTGGCCGGAAGTTCAGTAACTTCTGGATCTGGACGGAGACGGGTCTGCACCTTGATGATACGCAGTCAGGGTTTCGCTCCTATCCTGTGAGTGTGCTTGACCTTCCCATAGAAAAACGCCGTTATGATTTTGAGATAGAGATCTTGGTACGACATGTCTGGAAGGGCGGTTGTATAGAAGAGGTAGAGATAGAGGTCTATTACCCGAAACCCGAAGAGCGTGTGAGCCATTTTGACGCATTAAAAGATAATGTTAGACTCTCCAAACTCCATTCACGACTCTTTTTTAAAAATATTTTACGGATCATTGGTATCAAATAGTATTTGAGGAACTCATTTCTCGTCGTTTCAGAGGATATAGTGGGTTGTAGTGCTAAAATACAAAAAATATTTCTTACTGTTGTAGAGACACAACTCTGGGCAGTAAATCGGGAAAACAGATGTCAATCAAAATTAATGCACAACATGTCGACTATAAAGAACTTTGCCATACAGAAAATGTAGAGGTTTCTACGGATCCAGCTTTTCGTAAAAAGATCGAAGACTCTCATGCCTTTTTACTAGAGGAGATCTCTACAGGTAAGCCTATCTATGGTGTAACCACAGGTTACGGTGAAGCAGGTACAAACTACTCTGCATTTGAGCAGGCTAAAGAACTCCAAAAAAACCTCTTTCGTTTTCATGGTTGTGGTATTGGTGAAAACCTGACCCATGACGAATGTAAACGCATCTTGCTTATTCGCTTGACGAGTCTCTCTAAAGGCTACTCTGGTATTACGGCCAACCTTCTTGAGCGTTTGGCATACTTCTTTAACAACGACATCATCCCGGTCATCCCATCACAAGGTTCTGTTGGGGCAAGTGGTGACTTGACACCACTCTCTTATATTGCAGCAGCAATTGTTGGCGAACGTGAGGTTTACTATAAAGGTGAGATTCGTAGCAGTGCTGATGTCTATAAAGAACTTGACATCGAGCCTTATGAACTGGAGCCAAAAGAGGCCCTTGCTATTATGAATGGTACGGCTTCTATGAGTGGTATCGCGCTTATCGCAATGGAAAAATTTGAAAATTGGATGCACGCTTATGAGAGTTTTGTAGCAGGTCTTTTTGAGATGATGCATGCAGACGGTACACCACTACAGCCTCTTGTACATGAAGTAAAACCTTTTGTAGGTCAGATTCGTTGTGCTGCACAACTGGCTAAAAAGCTTGAAGGTTCTGATATTGTCCAGGCACAAGATGAACGTTATGAAAAGTTCTTCCATGATGACAACCTATGTATTCAAGACAAGTACTCTATCCGCTGTACACCACAGGTTCTAGGTATCGTTTGGGACAACCTTGAGATGTCTAAAAAATGGGTAGAGACGGAGTGTAATGCAGTTAACGACAACCCGATTATCGATGGTGAGTTCAAGAAGATTTATACTTCCGGAAACTTCTACGGTGGTTATGTAGCACATGCTATGGATACACTGAAGATCTGTTCAGCAAATGCCGCTGACCTTCTTGACAAGCAGTTTTCACTTCTTGTTGACCATAAGTTTAACCGCGGTATTGGTGAAAACCTCAAGCTCTCAGACAAGCCACATCACCATGGCTTCAAAGCGATGCAGATCTCTCTAAGTTCACTGAGCGCAGACGTGATGATGAACATCATGCCAGCTTCTGTTTTTTCTCGTCCTACAGAGTCTTTGAACCAAGACAAAGTCAGTATGGGAACAACAGCAGCATTAAACTTCAAGCGTACACTTCCAGACCTTGACAACATGCTGGCCATCGCCTTCATGGGACTTGCTCAGGCAGTTGACATCCGTGGACACGAGGGCATCTCTCCACAACTAGAGAACATCTACCGTAAAGTACGTGCACTTGTGCCTCCATTGGTTGAAGACCGCCGTATGGACATCGAGATCAAAGAAATCGTTAAGTTGATCAACAGCGGTGAGCTATCGTAATGAGTGAACAAAAGCGTGTCTTAGTCACCGGTGCAACAGGTGCTATTGGCGAAGCTTGTATTAGAGCATTTGCTGAAGCAGATTACTTTGTCTACATCCACTACCGTTCTCAAAAAGAGAAGGCTCAAGCGCTTTTAGCTGAAGTGGGTGGCAATGGTGAGATCATCTATTGTGATGTAGCTGACAAAGAGAGCATAAAAGAGGCTTTTTCTGAGCTTGAGTTAGATGTCCTTGTCAACAACGCAGGTATAACAAAAGACAACCTCTTCTTCTGGATGAAAGATGATGAGTGGGAAGATGTGGTGAACACCAACCTAAACAGCATGTTCCGTGTGACCAAAGCAGTCTCTGAAAAGATGATCGCCAAGAAGAACTGCGCCATTATCAACATGTCTTCAGTCTCTGGTATTGCAGGTAATGTAGCGCAGACAAACTATGCTGCAACGAAGGGTGGTATCATTGCTTTTACTAAAGCGTTAGCCTTAGAGATGGGACGTTACAAGATCCGTGTTAACTGTGTTGCACCAGGTCTTATAGAGTCTGAAATGACAGAAGATCTACCACTTAAAGAGATGAAAAAAGCGATTCCTCTTCGTCGTATCGGAAAACCAGAAGAGGTGGCTGAGGTCGTCTTCTTTTTAGCAGACAAAGCAACTTATATTACCGCTGAGACGATTAATATCAGCGGTGGAATGGTGAGATAGTGATGAAAACACGTCGCGTAGTGATTACAGGAGTGGGTGTTCTTTCACCTCTTGGTAATGATATGCAGGAGCTTCAAGAGGCTTTGATCGCCTCTAAAAGTGGTGTACAACATGTAGAATCATGGTCAGAATACAAAGACTTTCATACCCGTGTCTGTGGTCTGGTCAACTGGGATAACTATAAAGAGATCCCACGTAAAAGCCGTCGTTCTATGGGGCGTGTAGCCATTATGGCCGCCAAGACGATGATGGACGCGGTCAAAGATGCAGGACTAAGTGAAGAGCAGATCTCTAATCCTCGTACGGGTATTAGTTTTGGCTCGACTATGGGTTCTGACGCAGCACTTTTTGACTCTATTGGTACCATTGCTAAAGAGAAGACCTTTATTGGTCAAAACTCTATGAGCTTTTTGCAGTTTATGAGTC
>WGDB01000117.1 GCA_015493495.1 Helicobacteraceae bacterium
ATAAAACGAGGGGTAAATCCTTACTGGGAGCCTCTTAAAGATGTCTTGATCACCAAAAACCATGAGTCTCGTATGGTGGTGGACTCGCCGTACCTCTCTACCCACCTTTTAGAAGAGAAGATCACCTTGATGAAACGCCCATACACAACGACGGATATCATCGAACTTGAGGGTAAGAAGTTTAAACTTCTAGGCCGTGCCAATGAGATCATCAAGGTCTCCGGAAAACGGATCTCCATCGTGGCTTTAGAGAGTCTAATAGAGCGTGAACTTGGCGTTGGTGATGTTTTGATCAGTATCAAACAAGATGCTGGAAAACTAAAAGATGAGTCTTTGGAGATCAAGATCGCAGGGCGTAAGATGCCAGATGAAGAGGCTGTTAAAACGGTGTTTAAAAAAGAGTTTCCTGAGATCAATATCAGTTTTTCACTGCTGTCAGTCAAGATGATAGAGAAGAACAACATGGGTAAAAAGATACGCCGATGAGACACTTTTTTCTTTTACTGATAACCGCTTTGACACTATGGGGAGGGGTGGCTGATTTTGAGAAGTTTGTTAATGAGGAGGCGGACGATGAGACGCCGCCTTCTGCCTCTTTTGCAATTTTAAAAGGTGATCAGATCATCTATGAAAGCAGTTTTGGTTATAACGATGCTAACAAAAGCCAAGCGACCTCTTTAGAAAGTGTCTACCATGTCTACTCTCTGACCAAGATTTTAGCTGCAACCTTGGTGATGCAACTCGTTGACGAAGGGGTGATCCATCTTGATGATCCTGTAGAGAAGTACCTGCCACGTTTTAGAGCGAAGTATGATGATCAAAATGTAACAGTCACCATCTTAAACCTGCTCAACCACAGTTCAGGGATCAGTGATCGCTCTTCAGAGGTACGTCCACTTACTGATGATAACTATTATGCATATGCCAAAGCCCATGATATTGAGATCGTTAAGTATATAGAGCTTCCCCATCTACCTGGAAGTGAGGCAAAGTATTCGAGTGCAGAGTACATCATTTTAAGTCGTATCATCGAAAAAGCGACGGGAGAAGATTTTGGCGACCTGGTGATGAAGCGCATTATCAAACCGGCCAAGATGGAGCAGAGTGGTTTTACCTATACAGATGAGATGGCAGCCAACCAAGTCCATGGAACGATGAAGATGTTCTCTATCGTAGGTATGGCTATGAGAATGTTCATGGACAGTGCCAACAAAGACCATTGGGATGGAACAACACTCTGGCTTAAACAGTTTGACATAGGCTGGTTGGCAGCCGGTGGTCTGGTGGCACCAGTTCACGACATGGCGCTTTTTCTCTCGGCGTACCATAATCATATCCTGCTAAACGAAAAAACCAAAAAGATCTTTTTAGAGACCCCAACGGTTCATGTGGACTCCTGGATGGCACCTCAAGAAGATATATCGTTTGGGATTGGTTGGTATCATATCAGAGACAAGGGTGAGTTCTACTACCAACATCAAGGTCTTGGGCCTGGTTTTAGAACGATGATCCGTATCTATCCCAAGTATGACCTCTCTTTTGTCATCTTGACCTCTCAAACAGAGACAGACATCGACAGTTGGGGTGACCGATTGATCGATGATGTCAAAGGAGGTCTGCTGTGAAACGGATCGTTGTGACAGGCTTGGGTATGATCAACGCTTTAGGCCATGACAAAAGCTCTTTTGAGAAGATCGTTGCAGGCGAGTGTGGTATCGACACCATAACACTCTGTGACAGCAGTGAGTTGGAGTGTAAAATAGCGGCTGAGGTGAAAGATTTTGACGCCTCTAGTGTGATGAAAAAACGAGAACAAAAAAAGGCAGACCGTTTTATACAGTTAGGTCTGCATGCTGCTATGGAAGCCTTTGAGGATGCTGGTCTTGAAACAGTAAATACGGAAGCATTTGGTGTGGTCAGTGCAAACTGCTTGGTAGGTATAGGCTCTATAGAAACGGCAGCAGATATTAAAAACAGCTCCAAGCTTTCACATATCTCTCCTTTTTTAATCCCTTCATACATGCCAAATATGCTTGCTGGACAGGTCTCGATGAAGTTTGACTTTAGAGGAGCGAACTTAAGTGAAAATACGGCTTGTGCAGCGGGAACACATGCTATTATAGAAGCGTATAAGACGCTGCAGTTCTCTAAAGGCGAGGGGATGCTTGTCGTGGGAGCAGAAGCCGGTATTACACCCTTGGCGCTTGGTGGTTTTGGTACTATGAATGCACTCTGCAGTGATCATAACGACGCTCCTAAAGAGGCGGTCTCACCTTTTGATAAAAGCAGAAGTGGTTTTGTGATGGGTGAGGGTGCAGGAGCTTTGGTTTTAGAGACCTTAGAACATGCTCAAAAACGTGGGGCCAAGATCTATGCTGAGGTCGTGGGGTTTGGTGAGAGTGCGGATGCTTATCACATCTCAACACCACAGCCAGAGTCGCGCGGTGCGATAGCTGCGATGCAGGATGCTTACGAGATGGCAGGCAGTCCCAAAATAGACTATATTAATGCTCATGGTACAAGTACCTACTATAATGATATTAGAGAGGCAAAAGCGATCGCTACAGTTTTTGGAGTGACACAGCCTTATGTGAGTTCTATAAAGGGACAGATAGGTCATACATTAGGTGCAGCAGGTGCTATAGAGGCAGTTGTTTCACTAATGGCTATGGAGGCCAATATATTGCCGCCTGTTATAAACTATCAAGAGAGTGAAGCAGAGATGGAGACGATTAACTTGGTTAAAAACAGAGCGCTCTCAGTTGAAGTCGACCATCTGCTTAGTTGTAATTTTGGTTTTGGCGGAACTAATGCGGCCATTATCTTCAAGAAGCTTCTTTAAGAGGTTTTATCTGTGTAAATCCGCGTAATTTGCGGAGAAAAACATCTTCTCTCTTAGCCCAATATCCTGGCTTAATGAATATCCAACAACTTTGAGTTATAATAATTACCAATAGAATTTTACTTTTATAATATTAGGAACCTTATGTACTTAAAAAATGAGAAATTTGCTCTGTGGGCAGACTTTATAGAGCGTGATTATTTAGATAAAGAGTTCAAGACCTTGATCAACGAGGGGATCATTAATGGTGCCACTTCCAATCCTGCGATCTTTAAAAATGCCATCTTGACCTCACCTGCTTATAAAAAACAGTTGGCCTCGTTAGAGGGACTTGATGCCAAGTCCAAGTATGAAGCGGTTGCGATCTTTGACATTCAAAAAGCGGCAGATATCTTGCGTCCACTCTATGATGCTAACGATGATGGTTATGTGAGTATTGAGGTCGATCCGATGTTATGTGATGATGCTGAGGCTACTATTGCAGAGGGCGCGCGTCTGCATAAAAGTATAGATCGTCCCAATGTCATGATCAAAGTACCTGCAACTGAGGCAGGTTATGTTGCCATGAAAGCACTTGTCTCTCAGGGTATTGCTGTAAATGCGACCTTGATTTTCTCTAAAGCACAAGCCCTAGAGTGTGCTGATGCTTTTGATATGGGGCAAAAAGAGGGTGGTAGCTCTGTTGACACTGTGATCAGTGTCTTTGTTAGCCGTATTGATAGAGCGATGGATGCAGAACTGGTAGCCAAGGGGGTCACACCTTCTCTGGCGGGAAACTATAATGCTGCGATGATCTATAGTGCTATTGAAGCTAAGGGTGTTGCGCGTTGTCGTACACTCTTCGCTTCTACAGGCGTGAAGGGTGATGATCTTCGTCCTTCGTACTATATTGATGAGCTCTTGGCAGCACATTCAGTGAACACAGCACCTATTGAGACTATTGCCGCCTTTGTCAAAGGTGGTGACAAGCAGGTGAAGTTACCACTGGATGCTAAGATGATCGAGGCACATTTTGAAAAGATCAAAGCCGTAGGTATAGATTTTGATGCGGTAGTCTCTAAGCAGATCGAAGACGGTTTGAGTGCATTTAAAGATGCCTTTAGTGAAATATTAAAAGAATTGGAGTAGAAAATGGCAAATAATGCAATTGAAGTAGATATTAGCTCATTGACCTTTGAGACCCTTGACAAGATCCGTGGGTACTTAAAACGTATGATCGCTGCAGGAGGTTCCGACCTGCATATTAAAGCAAATGCTGTTGTTCGTGCCCGTATACAGGGTGAGATTACACCGCTATCAGGAGAGATTCTCTCTAAAGAGGATGCCCTTGTTTTTGCAAAAGAGTTACTGCGTACCCGTTTTCCGGAATTTGTTGAGAAGAAAGAGCTTGACCTGGTCTACCCATATGATGACCATACCCGTTTTCGTGTTAACATCTTTTTCCAGATGGAAGGGGTCTCTGCAGTCTTTCGTGTGATTCCTGTAAAGATTCTCTCTCTCGAAGAGTTAGGTCTTCCTCTGATCATCAAAAAATTTACGATGATCGAGCGTGGTTTGATACTGGTCACAGGTGTTACCGGTTCCGGTAAATCAACGACTTTAGCGGCAATGATCAACGAGATCAACTGGAACAAACGTAAACATATTATTACCGTCGAAGACCCGATCGAGTTTGTGCATAAAGACCGAAAATGTATTGTCAACCAGCGTAGTATTGGTCAAGACACCTATAGTTTTGGTAATGCACTGCGTGCTGCCCTCCGTGAAGATCCTGACATTATTCTGGTTGGTGAGATGCGTGACCGTGAGACTATTGAGACAGCACTTCATGCGGCTGACTCAGGTCACTTGGTCTTCTCGACACTCCACACGCTTGATGCCAAAGAGACTATTAACCGTATTGTCTCGAGTTTTGCCATAGAGGAGCAGCCTCGTATTCGTCTATCTTTGAGTTCGGTACTGCAAGGGGTCATCTCACAGCGTTTGGTACCTACGATCGATGAAAAACGTGTCGCAGCCCTGGAAGTAATGGTGAAAACACCTTATATCGCACAACTGATTTTAGAGAACCGTGATGTTGAGATCCGTGATGCTATTGAAGAGGGTCGTGAGATCTATGGTTCACAAAGTTTTGACCAACACCTCTTAGAGTTATGGGATAAAAAGATCATTGGTACAGATGAAGCCTTTAACTATGCAACGTCACCATCTGACCTGAAGCTTAAAATGCAGGGTATGGGCGCCAAGGTTGGCGAAGGCACGCCTAAAAAGAGTGGCGAAGGTGAAAATATGTTTGATGAGGATGAGATCTTCCAGATCAAGACCTAGCCTTTTCCAACTCAACGAGGTATGGCTTTCATACACTTACACTCAGGGAAAACAGTATTTGTTTTTCCCGTCACTCCTGCGAAGACAGAAGTCCGCGAATCTAAGTAACATGCATAGTTTGATTAGCAAGTCTATTGGAAATATCAGAAGCTCTCTTTTTACTATATCCGTCTTACATTAATAGCTTTACGGTGTCCAAATTACTTTAAAGTAAAAAAACTACTGCCGCTTCCTGAGAAAAACCACCCCTCTTTATGATGTTGTTTTAGCTCAGGATAGAGGGCTAATGCAGGTGCAAAAAGGTCATTGGCTCTTTGTGGTGTATAGCGTCTTAGTACCTCATGAGAAGGCATCCCTGCCAAATCATTATACTCCTGATCATCCAACTCTTGGTAGAAGTGAGCACGAAACTCCTGGTAGACCTTTGGGGTAGAGATCTCTATGTTGGGTGTAAATGTTTGGATGTCAAGTGCCGGTTCGTCAAAAGCTTTTACTACTTCACCAATCCCAGAGACATTGGCACTTTGATAGCCGTAGATGAAAAAGGGAACATCAGCACCTACTTTAGTACCTATGGTTGCTAAAGCATCACGGCTCAGTCCCAGATGCAAGACCTCATTACACATCAAGAGGTAGGTCGCTGCATCAGAGCTACCCCCTCCAAGTCCAGCAAAGGCAGGTATACTTTTGTCTACCTTGATCGCGTGACTTGTCATCAACCGTTCGAGGCTTTCTGCCTGTGTTGCTTCCAGCAGTGCCAGGTAGGCTTTATAGATGGTGTTTTGTTCAGTTTGACAGCTAAAACTTCCATCAATGACAAACCCATCCGCCTCTTTAGGTACAAAGGAGAGAATGTCGTATAGATCATTGACTAAAACAAAGCGTGAGAGGATCTCATGATAGAGGCCGCGCTTGGCGGTAATCTTTAAAAAGATGTTGACTTTGGCATAGGCTCTATACTGTTTCATGCAGACTCACTTTGTTTAAAAGATAGTGGACACCTTCATCGTCTAACTCCAAGACAGAGATGCTCTCTTCATTGTCTATCCAGTAGGTTCCATTTTCAGTTTTTTCAAAATCTTCACGCTGAAGCTTCTGTCCTAGTAGTATAGTCTCTCTCGAAGCAGTATAGAAATTTTGTGGCATATTGAGAGATTTTTTGATGTCGAGTGCTTTTTCATCATCATAATGAAATTGACCCTCGTTGAGACGTTCAAGTGCAGAGAGTATACCGCCCTCAAGTTGGAGTTTTTCAGAGATGAGTCGTCCAAGAGAGCGGATGTAAGTGCCTTCTGAAACTGTTGCTTCGAAAGTGACAAACGGGTGGCAGTAGTTGATAAACTTCATCTCATAGATCGTAGAGTGGATGGTGTTGAGTTTGACCTCCTTACCCTCTCTTGCCAAGTCATAGGCCCGTCGGCCATCGATCTTTTTGGCACTGAAAATAGGGGGATAGTACTCTAGTTCTCCCTCCAGTGAAGTAATGGCCTCTTTAATGTGTTCGAGAGGCAAGGGTGCTAGTTCATCAAGTTGTTGGAGCATCTCTATGTCAAGAGAGTCAGAGTGGGCACCCAGCCACAAGGTGGCGCGGTAGCGTTTAGGTGTTTTGTTCAAAAAACGAAAGAGTGAGGTGTATTTTCCAAAAGCGATGATAAGCACCCCTTTGGCAAAAGGATCCAATGTTCCAGAGAAGCCAGCCTTAGCTGCATTATACTTCCATTTTAGTCTCGAAAGGTACTGGTTAGAACCGATGTTAGAGGGTTTGTACGCCACAAAAAGGCGGTTGATATTGTCACGTTTTTTCTTGGCCATAGTACTGCTCTACAGACGCTCGACGAAGGAGGCCAAGATCTCTCTGTGGCTACCACCAAAGTTGATTTTTAGTTTAAATTCACGACCTGCCTTAGAGACTGCAAGTACCCGTCCCGGACCGAAGATCTTATGGCGTACCAGGTCTCCTTTTTTAAAGGCGGTGTTCTGTTCTACTTTGAGTGAACCTGCACAGAGGCCGGCTTCGGTCAAAAAGCGGCTTTTAGAGAGGTCTGTTCTGCGACCTTTGTAGAAACGGCTGTTGACATGAGAGAGGGTTAGTGAGTCTTTGGCACGGGTAAATGCGACATAACCAAGACGCCGCTCCTCTTCTGTGTCACTGCCATCACCGATAAGTGGTAAAAATCCCTCTTCCATGCCGATGATGAAGAGATGTTCAAACTCAAGACCTTTAGAGGCGTGGATACTCATTATGTAGATGCTCTCGCCTTCGATCTCATCTTGATCACTCTGTAGGGTCAACTCATTTAAAAACTCGTCGAGTGTGGCATCTGGAGATTGTTTTATAAAGTCTCTGAAAAGTCCGTAGAATTCATCCATGTTGGCAATACGCTCATTAGCATCAGGCATGTTCTTGTAGATATCTTTAAGCTTAAAGGTCTCTTCAAGGGTGTCGACAAAATCATAGGTAGAGTTTTCTGCAACAAGCATGACGTCATCAATGTTGGCTACAAAGTTTTTAAGTGTCTGCGTGTTTTTCTTTTTAACAAGAGCTTCAAGCTCTGCGACAGAACTCTCTTTTATAAAGTCATACATTGAGATCGCTTTTGCAATAGCGGCTAGCTCTATCTTCTCGACACTGGCTTTTCCGAGACCTCTTTTAGGTTTGTTAATAATACGTTTCATAGAGAAGTTATCATGAGGATTGGTGATGAGACGGATGTAAGAGATAAGGTCTTTGACCTCTGCACGGTCATAGAAACGCAGGCCGCCTACCAGTTTATAAGCGATCCCTGAACGGTTGAGTCCCTCTTCAAGCGAACGTGACAGGGCATTGACACGGTAGAGTATGGCGACCTCTTTAGCTGAGACCCCCTGTTGAAAGAGTTTATGGATCTTGTCTGCGATCTTACGTGCCTCTTCATTTTCATCGTGGGAGCTGAGTGTGATGACCTCTTCTCCTCCTTCTCTGGTAGGAATGAGCTTTTTGCCCAGACGTGTACGGTTATGTTGAATGAGCTCATTGGCCACTTTGAGTATAGAGGCGCGCGAGCGGTAGTTCTCTTCGAGTTTTACTACCATAGTCCCTTCAAAGTCTTCGTGGAACTCCAGGATATTACGTACATTGGCACCACGCCAACCATAAATGCTCTGGTCATCATCCCCGACTACACAGAGGTTGTTGTGAGTACTGCAAAGTTTTTTAAGAAGTCTAAACTGCAGTTCATTGGTATCTTGGTACTCATCGATCATAATGTACTGATACTTGGCACTGGTCTCTTCAGCAAGTTGTTTGTTCTCGTCTAAAAGACGGTAGGTAAGGGCTAAAAGATCATCAAAATCTACCAAATTGTTTTCATGAAGATAGGTCTCATACTCTTCGTAGATCTTGGCGATCTGTTTATAGTTTTTAAGTTCTGCCTGTGCATAGGCCTCACCAGGAGAGATCAGTGAGTTTTTATAACGGGAGATCTCGCTGGCGATCAGTGGCAGTGGCAGTTCTGCGTTGATCTTTTTGATGATCTTTTTTTTATCATCTGTATCGATTACAACAAAGTTGTTTTGACGGTTGAGAAGATGGATGTGAAACTTTAAAAAAAGGAGTCCAAACTTATGAAAGGTGCATAGAAGTGGAGGATAAGAGGTAGGATTGATCATGGCAAAAGCACGTTCTTGCATCTCTTTGGCTGCCTTGTTGGTAAAGGTCAGTGTCAAGGTGTTGTTAGGAGCGATACCTACAACATCAAGAAGATAAGCCAAGCGAGAGGTGATGGTCTTTGTCTTACCGCTACCTGCACCCGCTAAAATCAGTAGCGGACCATCTATCTGCTTGACAGCGGCACTTTGCGACGCATTTAAAGTGTTAAATATTTTATCCATGTCTCTTTTTTCTCTATGCTAGATTGTTTCTATGTTATCTTTAGATTATAGCAAAATAGGTTTAAATAACCGGTTGACATGGCATTTTGTTATATTTAACTTTTAATAATACCAACTTTTTTATTATAGTTACCATTTGCTATAGTTATATACTTATTGTTAGATTAATAAGCATTGATTATTTAAATGCGCGTTGCTATTTATAATTGTGCGTTATAATGCCTCTAGTTATAATTATCTTACAGAGAAGGACAGCTTATGTTAAAAGATTTTGCAAAACTTCACACCTTTTTAACGGTGATCAAAGAGAAAAGTTTTTCGAAAGCATCAGCGAAACTGGGGATCTCTCAGCCAGCAGTCACACAGCAGATCAAGTTTATAGAAGAGTATCTTGACACAAAGATCGTTGAACGTAAAAAAAATGGTATTAAACTTACTAAAGAGGGTGAAGACCTTTACCGTATTGCAGTTCGTCTTGAAAAAGCGATCAGTGCCAGTGAAAAAGATCTTTTAAAGATCATCAACAAAGATTTTACCTTTATTTTAGGTTCTTCATACGCCATTGGTAACTATATCATGCCACGCTTTTTAGGTGCGATCAAAGAGAAGATCAACAACGAAGTCTATATGAATGTAGGAATGTCCGAAGAGATCATTGACGCAGTAGAAGACAAAAAGATCGATATCGCTTTAATTGAGTCTCCGATCTTTAGAGATGGGATCATCTACAGAGAGTGGATGGATGACGAGTTGGTCATCTTCTCTAATCAGCCCATAACCAAGCAACTGCGTCGCGATGATATGTACACTTTTGACTGGATCTGTCGTGATGAGAAGTCACACACACGCCGTTTGACTTCTGAGGCTTTTGATGAGATCGGTGTTGAGTGTGCGAGTTTCAATGTTATTGGTGTGGTTCAGAGTCCTACTGCTATTAAAGAGTCAATCTTACGCTCTCCTAAAGATGCAGCACGTCCTATTGTCTCTGTGATCTCGCGTCATGTCATTCAAGATGAGTTGGCAAATGGTACACTGTTTGAAGCACGTGTTAAAGGTCAAAAGATCGAGCGAAAGCTTTACATAGCTTATGGTAAAGATCGCAAGCATGATGCCTTTGTAGACAACGTAGTGAATTATCTTCTCTCTTTAAAAGTGTAGTCTGTTATGAAAGAGACGATCACATTTATAGGCAACGGCAATATGGCGCTCTCTATAGCTCAGGGTCTTAAAGATACTTTCGAGATCGAAGTTACTGGCCGATCGATGGCAAAACTTGAGGCTTTTGAAGCTGCTTTAGGCTGTTCAGTTAAAAAGTCACTCTTAAATGGTTTTGACATCCATACTAAAAGTGTTGTTCTGTGTGTGAAGCCTTATAATGTTCAAGAGGTCGGTGCACAACTGGTCGGAGAGGCCAAAGTGCTTTACTCTGTTTTGGCAGGAACGACGGTAGAGACACTCCGTTCAAATATCAAGACAGCGGCAGTTGTCCGTGCTATGCCGAACCTTGCAGCGACTGTGAAAAAGTCTATGACCACTCTGACGGGTGATGTGACGTATCGCTTTGAAGCAGAAGCGCTTTTTAGTGCGATAGGAACCTCTCAGTGGTTGGGTTCGGAAAAAGAGATCGATATCGCTACAGCATTGGCAGGCTCCGGTCCTGCGTACCTGGCGCTTATGGCAGAAGCCTTGGCAGATGGTGCGGTAAAGCAGGGTCTGAAGCGCGATGATGCCATGGCTATTATGCGTGGGCTTTTTGGCGGTTTTGGTGAACTGATCCAAGAGGTACATCCGGCACTTTTAAAAGATAGCGTGATGAGTCCTGGTGGTACAACGGCGGCAGGTTATGCGGCACTAGAGGCAGGTAATGTGCGTGCCTCTTGTATAGATGCTGTAGAAAAAGCTTATGAAAAAGCTGTGAAGCTTTCGTAGTTTATACTTTAGAACCTTCCTGCGTTAAATGTATGTAGAAATGCTCTAGCATTTTGGCACGTATACAAGAACATCAAAATTATTCTGTAGCGTATACCTATCCTCTTAACACTCATATCTCTCTTAGTGTTGTCCTTTTACTATGTGACAGAAATAGTCACAATAACATCATAAAATACAAGTAGCTCAAAGAAAAGGAACAAGCATGAGAAATATCTATATTATTATCGCAAAACAGATCGTTGAAGAGGCAGGACGGATCATTCGTGAGGCGAGAGAGACCAACACCTTTACTTTTGACTTTAAAAGCGATGAGACCCCTATCAGCAACATAGACCAGCAGGTCCAGGACTATATGACCAAGCGTCTTAAAGACAGTTTTGATATTCAGGTGATGGGTGAAGAGAACTGTGATGAGATCGACGAGAGTAGACCTTACTGGGCGATCGATCCTATAGATGGAACCTGGGCCTTTATAACCCATGAAAACACTTCGGCGATCAATCTTTCACTGATAGAAAACGGTGAAGTGACGGTGGGTGTTGTCTACAACCCTTTCACCAATGAGTTCTTTCACACTGAAAAAGGGGCGCGTTCTTACATCGGAATGTTGACACTGCCGCTTCGTCCAAATCCTACTGTGGCCGTGGTCAACTTTAAACCTGAAAGAGAACACCCTATTGTGGGCAGTCTTAACAGTTTGTTTAAAGAGGACAAGGTGAAAAAACTGACCTCTATAGGTGGTTCAATCACTTACTCTATGTGTATGGTGGCCAAGGGAGCTTTTAGCAATTATATCGCTTACTTCACTAAACCAGCCAACGCCTGGGACCTTTCCGCTGCTTGCCTGATCATTAAAAACAGTGGGGGATTTGTAACGGACCTTGAGGGTAAAGAGATCGACCCCATCCACCATCAAGGCTACATCATCGCCAGTGCTAACGCTAATGCAAGAGATGATTTTTTAGCGATGATGAAGCCACTGCTCAAGGTTTACACTCAGAAATAGAAACGCTGTCCTCTGTAAATGCAAGGGGTTACAGTCTATGTCCACTAATAGGACAACTGTTAAAACCCAAAAGTGCATAAACAGGGCACCAACGCATCAGAGCGGTCATTAATAATATACCGCCCATAAATCCTAAGGCCAACCCGTAGACATTACCCATAAAAAAAGCCATATAGACACCTAGTCCTACACTTACAACACCCATAGTCGCTCGAATTGTAATGTCAATTCTTCCAAGGTTGAGTTTCATTGTATCTCCTTTGATATATTTATAGAGACACTATAGCAGGTAGCTTTAGATGATGTCAGTGACTTTGTTACATAAATGAGAAGTGTGATAAAACAGAAAGTGTATTATTTAGAATTAACAAAAAACAAGGAAGCTTGCTGTTAAAGCAATTTTTTCTTTAATCAAGGATATGCCACGTTAATAAAAGGTGCTAAATGCACGTTTTTAGTGGATAAAGTAAAATATGGATCTGTATGTGAGTTGGTTGACAACGAAGAGTAAAGGAAAAATTGTTTCAAAAGTGGTGGCTTATCTCGGAATCGAACCAAGGACACAACGATTTTCAGTCGTTTGCTCTACCAACTGAGCTAATAAGCCGTAATAAAAAGAGTCTTAATAAAACGTGGTGGCTCATCTCGGAATCGAACCAAGGACACAACGATTTTCAGTCGTTTGCTCTACCAACTGAGCTAATGAGCCATATACTATTTTATTAAGAGGCGCAATTATAGCGATGCTATCTTAAAGACTAGCTTAGTTTTAAGACAGCATCTTTAAAACGTTCACCTCTAACCGCATAAGAGGGAAACTGGTCGAGACTTGATGCAGCAGGAGAGAGTAGGGCAACTTGCTCTTGTTTGAGATTTTTTGCAATGTTTTTTACCGCTACTTCAATAGTCTCTGAGGGTGTATAGATGATGTTATGGTTTTCAGAGAGGCTGTTTAACTTCTCTGCATTACTGCCCAAGGTATAGAGTTGAAGATCATAATCTTTAAGTGCTTCAAAAAGAGGCTCTAAGGCAACACCCTTGTCATCACCTCCAAGTATAAGGTGAATATGCTGGGCTTTATAACGCTCCAAAGCAGCAAGTGTTGCATCAATGTTGGTTGCCTTGGTATCATTTACCCAAAGACGTCCAAGGCTGTCGTGAAGCTCCTCTTGTCGATGTGGGTCGAGTTCAAAACGGTTCATCTTCTCATAGTCGATAGTGTCATAAAGTACTTTTTCAACAGCCATAGCGATAAGTGCATCCATTAAAAATGCCCCTTTGAACTTCACTTGTTCAGGATCAATCCCAAAGTAGTTAGCGAGATCTGTATCGTTGTCATAAGCAATGACAAAAGCATCAGTCTCAACGTCTGCATAAGCTTTAGGAATGATAGCGACTTCACCCTCTTTCATCGTTTTAAGAGGTTTTAGCTTGGCCTTGTAATACTCCTCGTAAGAACCATGCCATGAGAGGTGGTCTGGTGCTATAGGAAGAAGCAGGTAGATGTTAGGTGAGGCTTCGTTAGTGTAATGAAGGGTGAAAGAGCTGGTTTCCAAGATCCACAGAGGTGCGTTGATATCGAGGTCTGCGAGGGGGGTGCCGATGTTACCACCTGCCAAAGCCCCTTTTTCGGAGAGGAGGTGTTGTAACATCTGTGTGGTGGTGGTTTTTCCGTTGGTTCCGCTGATCCAGATGTTTAGTGGAAGTTTCTCTTGAAAAAGTGGCGTATTTTTACCTAAAAAAAGGTCATACTCACTGATAAGGTGTTCTGCTTTTTGGATGAGAGGGTGCTCAGGCGGTATACCGGGTGAGGGGACTTCTAAAGTAGAGTAGTTTGCCTCGAAGTCTTGAGAAGGGCGAAGGCTGTTGTTGTTTTCATCTTTAAAAGGCTTGGTGACATTGTCATCATAAAAGGTAGCCACTCCAAAATGTTTTGCGATGGCTTTGGTGGTGATGCCATAACCAAACAGGCTGAGCTTGAGTTTTTTGTTCAACGTATCTCTCCTCTAGCGGATTTTAAGCGAGATCAGTGCCAGTAGGTTGGAGAGCATGGCAATGATCCAGAAACGGACAATGATCTTGTTCTCTGCCCACTGCTTCATCTCGAAGTGATGGTGGATTGGTGCCATTAAAAAGACACGTTTTTTACGCAGTTTATAACTGCCCACCTGCAAGATAACAGAGATGGTCTCTACAACAAAGATAAATCCTATAAGGATGAGCAGAAACTCACTTTTAGAGATGATGCCCATGTAGCCTATAAATGCCCCAAGGGTCAGTGAACCACTGTCTCCCATAAAGACGGAAGCCGGGTGGCTGTTAAACCATAAAAACCCTACTAAAGAACCTACCAGTGCACTTGCGATGATGCTCACCTCACCTACAGGAAAGTTAGGGAGCAAGAGGTAACTGCTGATGATGGCATTACCCGTGATGTAGACTAAGACAGCAAGGGTGAGTAGAGAGAAAATAGAAGGGACGGTGGCAAGTCCGTCAAGTCCATCTGTCAGGTTGACAGCATTAGAAGCGCCCACCATGATCAAGGCCCAAAAAGCGATGGCCCAGTAACCCATCTCAAAAAGAGGTGACTTGTTAAAAGGGACATAAAGCTCTGTGTTCATGTCCGAGAAGTAACAGAGAAAAAAGCCAATAGCACTTGCTGCCAAAAATTGAAGCAGGAGTTTAACTCTTGCAGAGAGACCTGCAAGGTTGGCATTTTCACGGATCTTTGACCAATCGTCTTGAAAACCGATAAGTGAAAAAAGAAGTAAGGTGATCAGGCCTCCCAAGGCATAGGTGTCGAGAAACTTTATGCTGGTCAGTGAAGCGATAATAGTGGCAAATATGAAGACGATACCGCCCATAGTCGGGGTCTTTGCTTTAGCTTGATGCGAGTCTGGTGCCCAGTCATTTATAGGTTGTACACTCGAGGTCTTTTGTGCCCAACGTATAAAACGGGGCATTAAGAACATGGTCAACATCAAAGCGATAAAAAAGGCAAAACCGGCACGTACTGAGATGTATTGAAAGAGGTTGATGTTAAAAGATTCATAGAGCCAATAGAGCATGACAGTCCGTATAATGTGAAGTGATAATCAATGTAAAAGCGATATTTTAATATAATCCGCGCACATTTTACCTTTAAAGGATGCAGTTTGGCTAAAAAAGCGATACTAGTGATTACAGATGGCATAGGTTATTCCGACAAAACAGACGTGAATGCTTTTTACCGTGCAACAAAGCCGACTTACGACAAACTTTTCAAAGAGGCACCTCATGCACTTATAGACACTTTTGGTCTGAGTGTTGGGCTTCCAGAGGGACAGATGGGCAACTCTGAAGTAGGCCATATGTCTATTGGGTCGGGACGTGTACTCTATCAAGATCTTGTAAAGATCTCCTTGGCGATTCAAGAGCAGACACTGCCGGAAAACCCTGTATTAAAAGCACTCTTAAACAGCTCCGATACTTTACACCTTATAGGTCTTTTGAGTGATGGTGGTGTACATTCACATATCGAACACTTGATTGGTCTTGCAGAGATCGCTGAAAAAGAGGGTAAAGCGGTATGGTTACACCTTCTAACAGATGGTCGTGATGTAGCACCGGACTCTGCCAAACTCTACTTGCAGCAACTAGAAGCCCATCTTAACAACAAGGTAAAGATCGCAACGATCGGTGGACGTTTTTATGGGATGGACAGAGATAATCGTTGGGAACGTGTACAAAAGGCATATGATGCTATTGCCAAAGCGACACCGGTCACAGACAACACTCCAAGCGACTACATAGATAACTCTTATGCTAAAGAGGAACTTGATGAGTTTGTTGTTCCTACTGCATTTGAGGGGTATCCAGGTATGCGTGATGGAGACTCAGTGTTGACATTTAACTTTAGAAGTGACCGTATGCGAGAGATGGTGACAGCTTTAGGTGCTGCGGATTTTGAGTACTTTGAGCGTAAAGAGATCACCTTGAACATCGCTACCATCACAGAGTATGATAAAAGTTTTACCTACCCAGTGCTTTTCAAAAAAGATACACCACGCAACACCTTGGCTGAAGTGATCTCCAATGCAGGCCTGCGTCAACTGCATACTGCTGAGACTGAAAAATATGCACATGTCACATTCTTTTTTAACGGTGGGCTTGATGAGCCTTACACCAATGAGACCCGTGTTCTGATCCCTAGTCCAGATGTCAAGACTTATGACATGCAGCCTGAGATGAGTGCTTCGGCAGTGGGTGATGCTGTTTTAAATGCTATGGATGAAGCATATGACTTTATTGTAGTGAACTTTGCCAATGGCGATATGGTGGGACATACTGGAAATATAGACGCGGCTATTAAAGCAGTAGAGACAGTCGACCATGAACTGGGACGTATTGTAGAGAAGGCAAAAGCAGAAGATTATGCTTTGGTCTTGACGTCTGACCATGGAAACTGTGAAGAGATGCGTGATGAAGCAGGCAATGTACTGACCAACCATACCGTTGGAAAGGTGTGGTGCTTTGTAGTTGCCGATGGTGTGACGAAGGTAGAGTCAGGGGCTTTGAACAACATTGCGCCGACTGTTTTAGAACTTATAGGTGTTGACAAGCCAGCAGAAATGGACCATGCTCTTATATAGAATGCCATTAGTAGTTTTAGCTTATAATGGCCGCAACAATTTAGATAATAGGATAAAAGATGAAATTTACAGGTAAAAATGTTTTAGTAACAGGTTCGAGTCGTGGTATCGGTGCAGAGATCGCAAAGTCATTAGCAAGTTTTGGTCTTAAGGTATGGGTACACTACCGTAGTGGTGCTGAAGCGGCAGAAGCTGTTAAAGCTGAGATTGTTGCGAATGGTGGAGAGGCTGAGGTCATTGGTTTTGATGTAAGCGATGAAGCTGCTTTTGTTGCTGGTATCAAGTCTATTGTCGTGGCTGACGGCGAGTTCTCTTACCTTGTAAACAATGCAGGTATTACCAATGATAAGTTAGCACTTCGTATGAAAAGTGAAGATTTTATGTCTGTTATCAATGCGAACCTGACCTCTGCCTTTGTAGGCTGTAGAGAGTCTATGAAAGTGATGCGTAAAAAGAAGTTTGGTGCGGTTGTAAATATCGCTTCTATTGTAGGTGAGACAGGTAATGCTGGTCAAACAAACTACGCTGCCTCTAAAGGTGGTGTTATCGCGATGACTAAATCTTTTGCTATTGAAGCGGCGACAAGTGGGATTCGTTATAACACGATCACTCCAGGCTTTATCGCAACGGATATGACTGACGAGTTGAGTGATGAGGTCAAAGAAGCCTTTACTTCTAAGATCCCGATGGGACGTTTTGGTAATCCTCAAGAGGTGGCTGAAGCGGCGGCATTTTTGTTGAGTGATCATGCCTCATACATCACAGGAGAAACGCTTAAGGTCAACGGTGGCATGAACATGGCCTAAACTAAAGTTCCAGCTGCGGCGCGATTTACACTGGCACCCGAAGGGGCAGACCCAGTTCACCTCTCAACGTACCGATGTACGTCTTCGGGTTCACGCCTAATACAACTCACACCATATCTGAAACTTTAGTAGCTCGTTTTCTTTTAAGATGCGCTTTGCCATCTTTTTATAATTCAACATTCAATAGATTTAATGTTACCCATAGAAACAACGGCTTCTGAAGGGTTGCTTTCACTTATTAATTAAGCTTATTGTGTTATACTTTCCCAAATTTTTTTATGAACAGGAGCTATTATGGCACTTATCGATGACATCAAAGAGGTAGTTGTTGAACAACTAAGCGTTAACCCAGATGAGGTTAAAGAGGAATCAAAATTCGTTGAAGATCTAGGTGCAGACAGCCTTGACGTTGTTGAGCTAGTAATGGCTCTAGAAGAGAAGTTTGACATTGAGATTCCTGATGATGAAGCAGAGAAGATCCAAACAGTTCAAGATGTTCTTAGCTACATAGAGAGCAAAGCGTAATTTTTAGGGCCATTAGGCCCTTTTTAATGTTTTTAAATAGCGGCTTTTAAAGTCACTTTTTAAGTACATTTATCATTTTTAGGAGATTAATGTGAGAAGAATTGTAGTAACTGGTCTAGGTATGATCAATGCGGTAGGAAATGACAAAGAAACTTCGTTCAAGGCGATTTGTGACGGTGTTGGTGGTATAGACAACATTACTCTTTTTGACACAGAAGCTTTTACAGTGAAAATTGCTGGTGAAGTCAAAGATTTTGATCCTGCAACGGTAATGGCACCTAAAGAGGTGAAAAAAGCAGATCGTTTTATTCAACTTGGACTCAAGGCTGCTCAAGAAGCGATGGCTGATGCTAATTTTAAAGAGAGTGACAATATCGATATGGAACGTTTCGGTATCGCTGCGGGTTCTGGTATTGGTGGTCTTCCATCGATCGAAAAGAACTCTATTATCCTAAGCGAACGTGGACCACGTCGTATCTCTCCTTTCTTTATTCCAGGAGCATTGGTTAATATGCTTGGTGGTTTTGTTACCATCGATCATGGTCTTAAAGGGCCTAACCTTTCTGCGGTAACTGCATGTGCTGCGGGTACACACTCTATCTCTGAAGCAGCTAAGACTATTATGTGTAATGGTGCTGAGCG
>WGDB01000118.1 GCA_015493495.1 Helicobacteraceae bacterium
AAGACAACAAGATCTTAGCCATTCACTCACTTGACCAACTCAAAGACAAAATTTCTAAGGTCATCGTTATGGTCTTAGTGGTTGGTTTTTTCCAAAAAGTTGGCCATACAGAATACCATGGCGCATTAGAGATGCTCTACTTCGCCATCTCAATTACTGCAGTAGCAGTTGGATTGTTCTTCCTTAACAAAGTAGGAAAACACTAAAATAGACCATAACCTTTTAACGAGGTTATAGACACTGTCATTCCTGCGAAGGCAGGAATCTAACGATTATAACTGCATCAGTATCTTTGATCTCATGCAGTTGTGGATTCCTGCCTTCACAGGAATGACGAGCCTTTTAAGAGAAGGTTCTAAATATAAAAGGACAAAAAATGTCAAACAGTAAAATATTTGTAGATGCCTGTTTCGGAAAAGAGACACCTTACACTCCAGTTTGGATGATGCGCCAAGCAGGTCGTTACCTTCCAGAATACATGGCAGTACGTGCAGAGGCAGGAAACTTTCTTAACCTCTGTCACGACCCTAAAAAAGCAGCGGAAGTCACGTTACAGCCTCTTGACATCGTGGGTGTTGATGCGGCTATTCTTTTCAGTGACATCCTTGTTATCCCTGATGAAATGGGTATGGATCTCTCTTTTGTTAAAGGTGAAGGCCCTAAGTTCAGTGATCCTCTTGAGACTCAGGCAGACCTTGACAGACTTATTGGTGGGGATGAAGCAGCAAGTAAACTGACGTATGTTTTCGACACCATCAAACTTCTTCGTCAGCAACTCGATGCACGTGAAGACAACATCGCACTTATCGGTTTTACGGGCGCACCGTGGACACTAGCGACTTATATGATAGAAGGTCAAGGGACGAAGACTTATAACGTCTGTAAAAAGATGATGTACTCTAATCCAGAACTTCTGCACAACATTCTTGCTAAAGTAACAGAAGTGGTCAAACTTTATATGGAGAAGCAGATCCAAAGTGGTATTGATGTAGTACAGATCTTCGACTCATGGGCAGCTGCTATCGAGCCAGATATGTATGACGAGTTCTCTTGGAAATACATGGTAGAGATCGCAGAGTATCTTAAAGAGAAATACCCACACATTCCTATCATCATGTTCCCAAAAGGTATTCCAGCATTTTTGGATAAGATCTATGGTAACTTCGATGTCTTTGGTGTGGACTGGTCAACACCTATGGAACTGGCTAAAGAGAAACTTGGCGACAAGTACGTTCTTCAAGGCAACATGGAACCAACACGTCTCTACTCAAAAGAGAAGACGACAGAATCTGTAGAGAAGATACAGTCTATCATGAACTCCAAACGTCACATCTTCAACTTAGGTCATGGTATCCTTCCCGATGTTCCTGTTGAAAATGCTAAGCACTTTGTCTCTGAGTGTCAGCGCGTTAGTAAACGCTAACACGTAGCGTTAAGTGCTAAGAATTAAGCGTTAAGGAAGAGCCCATATGAAATGCGAACGACTTGATGTCTGGAAACGTAGTTGTCGGCTTTCAGTGAATGTCTACAAACATTTTAAGTCTTGTAAAGACTATAGCTTTAAAGACCAGATCACGCGATCAAGCCTCTCGATCGCAAGCAACATTGCTGAAGGCATGGAAAAAGAGTCTGACAAAGAAAAAGCCAGATATATAGAAATAGCAAAAGGTTCAGCTGCTGAACTGACCACGCAAGTTTACATAGGTATAGAAATTGATTATATTCAAAAAGCTGAGGGGCTTGCTTGGGTAAAAGAAGCCAATGAAATACTACGTATGCTCACTGGCCTAAAAGGTAATTATGTCCATCTTAACGCTTAGCACTGCTCGCTTAATGCTAAAAGTATTCTCATGAATACTATTTTCGGTCCTGTTCACTCACGCCGTTTCGGTGTGAGTTTGGGTATCGATCTTTCCCCCTCTCATAAACAGTGTAATTTCGACTGCTTGTATTGCGAATTGGCCCCTGCCGCTACTGTTGATATTCAAAAAAGCACACCTAGTGTAGAAAGTATTATCACTGACTTGCAAACAGCCCTTCAAGAGCACAGCAACATCGATGAAATCACACTGACAGCCAATGGTGAACCCACACTCTACCCTTACCTTAAAGAACTCGTTAGTGAGATAGACAAGATAAAAAAAGAGAAAGAGACCCTCATCTTAACCAACAGTGCCGCTTTGGTAGACCCAAAAGTATTTGAAACACTATTAGCACTTGACCAGGTCAAGCTCTCTCTTGATGCCGTAAGTACGGACATATTTAGAAAGATAGACCGACCACATGAAAAGATCGATCTTTCCAAACTTATTGAAGCAGTTATAGCCTTTAGTGAAGTCTATAAAGGCAAGCTTTTTATAGAGATACTTTTTGTCAGGGGTCTTAATAACACCACAGAAGAAGTGGCTAAGCTTAACGCCGTACTGCATAAACTTCAAGCACTCCGTGTAGACATCGGAACCATAGACAGACCCCCTGCTTATCCGGTAGAAGGTATAAGTTATGGTGAACTAGTGGACATTGCACAGCAATTTGATGCTGATCTTCCTATTAACATCGCTTCAAGGGTTCATGCTGAGTTTTCCCAATCATCCTACAGTGACGAAGAGATCATCAACACCTTGGACAAACGTCCTTTGACCCCTGAAGATGTAGAGATCTTGTTTGACCCTGAAAGTGCCCAAAGGCTTTTACACATGGTCGAGACTAAAAAAGTAGAGATTATAGAGCGTGCAAAACTGGAGTTTTATGTTCCAAGAGAAAACTTACAAAGAAAACGAAAAAAATAGTCTGTTTTCCTTGACATTAAAGGTCTCATCCACTATAATCACGGCCTATCAATATTCCGGATTAGCTCAGCGGTAGAGTAGGTGACTGTTAATCACTTGGTCACTGGTTCGAATCCAGTATCCGGAGCCACTTTCAATGACTCTTTTTCCTTTACTCGGCGTTATCAACTAACTCACATACATAAGTATGCTTCGTCAGATTCTGCCTTGATTAAAGAAAAAATAGCCCTTGAAAGCAAGCTTTTCGTCAATTCTATTCTATGTCATTTTCGGCGTCAGTACCATTTTTAGAATTGGCATATACATAAAATCTCCAAGGAGTTGTGATGAAAATGACATCTACAGCGATATTTCTCCTGCTTGTTTTGGCAGGGTGTTCGGACAGAAGTACACACAATGATGCTGCCGCCCAGTCAGAGGGGCGAATAGGGACAAGTGTGTTTGCGAATGCAAACGAGCATCAAGAAGAGATCTCAAAATACGATAGCATATCTGTTGAAAGACATGTGAGTCGATCGTACAGAGATATGATGATGAGTGGTATGCAAGGCAAAAGTGATCGCAATGCATTTCTGGGTGCTTTTGATTGTTCAACTTTACCATATATACAACACTCTCCCATAAAAACTCCGGATTCGATTCACAAACTTTACAGGAATGATGATGGGTCATATGGATGTGAGGAAGTGACTTATTTGCCTAATTTTGATGATTATGGTGATGTCTCCTTTACGATTGTCACCAAAATTGAGTAAAGGAGTTAGTATGCAAGTAATATTTGCCTCGATCCTCGCGCTGCTTTTGTTGTCAGGGTGCACGGACAAGGAGACTCTGGACAGATCTAATGTCCCAACAGAAGAGACGTCAGATGTGGCACTCAGTCCATCAGAAGGTGCCACGGCGTCCTGTCGGGTCTATAAAAAACTCGACAACGACATGGATTGTTATGAGGGAGAGAGAGAAGCAGTTAAAAAGCAGTGTGAGCACATCAAAACATACTCGCCTCAGTATAAAAGTGTCTTTTCAGAAACATCAGCATGTCCTGTCGATCAAAAGTACATAGGCTGTTGTATTGAAACAGATTATGCACAGTGTTATTATCTGTCAGATAGCTACAAAAATGATGCCAAAATGGGAAAAGAGCATATAAGTTACCTCCAAACTGTATGTACAAAAATGGGTGATCGTTGGAAGATATAACACTTCTTTATTCCCACTAAGTTTTCCGTAGGGAGTGATCTAGAAAAAAGTGGCAGGTCAAGGAGATGGAAAACCATCAGGGGTTAGGTCTTCTTGCGACTCCTATGTTTTACGCAATGTAACGTTTTTAGCTTTGTATATGGTTTGTTGCCTGAACCTAAAGTTCAGTAAGGTCTTCAGTAGATTTATTAATATTAGTGATTAAATATACATAAATCTATGTATATTAGAGTAGATTTATGCATAAATGCAGCTAAATATGAATAAATATATGTATTTTGTAGTACATTTATGCACTTTGGCTATAATTTATGACATTAAAACTTTATATAGCAAGGCACAAGATGGTAGGAAGAAAAAAGGAGCTTGCAGAGCTCAATAATCTTTGTGACTTAGACGTAAGTTCTTTGATGGTTATCCACGGCAGGCGAAGAATTGGCAAAACATTCTTAGTTGATTATATGTTTCAAGAACATAGGAAAGACTGCATGTTTTTTGAATTTTCAGGCGCTTATGAGGTTGACACCAAAACACAAATTAAAAACTTCATAGAAGCTATATATGACTGGTTCAAGAAAGAGCCTCTTAAGGAGATTGAAGATTGGACTGATGCTTTTAATTTTCTAAAAAGGACTATTGATACAGAGATTGCCAAAAGTGAGCATAAAGGCAAAGTATCTCTTTTCTTTGATGAGGTGCCGTGGATAGACAAATCAAACAAAAATGGTTTTTTGTCTGCACTCGGGCATTTTTGGAATACTTATTGCCAAAAGAGAAAAAGCTTTTTTGTCATTTTGTGCGGATCTAACGCCTCCTGGATCAAAAATAAAATCCTTAAAGACAGTAATGGACCGCTTCACAACAGAGTAACACATCAAATTGCGATGAAACCCTTTGATCTGCAAGAGACAAGAGAGTACCTGTTGCATGAAAAAGGATATGACTTGGATTCAAGAAAAGTCGTAGAGACCTACATGGTTTTTGGTGGTGTAGCCAAGTACCTAAGCTACCTTGATCCTAAAAAAACTATTGAGGAGAATGTTGATGCTCTGTATTTCAACATACACGGCTTGATGTATAGCGAATATGATGAGGTGTTTAAGTCTCTTTTTGAGGATAAAGCAGGAATTCACAAAAAGATTATTGATGCTCTATCTTTGAAGAATTCAGGCTACACTATTGCTGAAATTTCTAAAATGACTGGTGAAAAGGTCGGAAGAAAACTTACTAGTATGATTGATGAGCTTGTAATGTGTGGTTTTATCAGTGGTGTCAACAAGTATGGAAATTTAAAAAAAGGCACAAAATATATGATTAGTGACCCCCACTCGATCTTTCACAACAAATGGGTAAAACACTACAGTAAGAACGAAATTGCTAATCTGAAAAAAGACTATTGGAATGACGTTGTATTAAGCCAACGATACGCAATCTGGGCAGGCTTCATGTTTGAAACAGTCCTAATGATAAATTTACCAATATACCTAAAGGCAAGAGGTATACAAGGGGTAGTAAAGGGTGCGTACTATTGGAACTATAAAGATTCTACAAACAGTGGCAACGGTGCTCAGGTCGATCTTGTCGTTGAATACGCAAATGGGATATACGATATTATTGAATGCAAATATTATAATGATGAATTTCAGATAAGTGCTGATTATGCAAAAAAGCTAAAAAACAAACTTGTGCAATTTAGAACCCATGGCCTAAATGGCAGAAAAAAAAGTGAGCTAAAGCTTGTGATGTTGACCACCTACGGATGCAAGAAAAATAGAGAATATAACGGGCTTAACATCTCAGCAGATATCACCCTAGAAGATTTAATCAACAAGAGATGATACTCCACTCTGTGAATTTTAGGGTCTATCATTGATTTCAGGTAACAAACCACTAATCACAACAACTCCTATGATGAAACCCATCAAGGTCTAGTCTAGGTCTTCTTCCCATCTGCGACTCCTATGTTTTACGTAACGCCAATTCTCATCATAAGTGCAATTTTCACCTAAACTCAACTGGCCAATAACCGACGCATCTGACAAAAAAAGACCTCATAAGGCGTTTTGTAACCCAATGATTTTCTGGAACGATGGTTCTGTCTGTTCTGAATCATAATGATCTCATCTTTAGAGACTCCTGTAAACTCACTCTCCTTGGGCAAATATAGTCTGATCAGACCATTGGTGTGTTCATTCAGTCCTCTCTCCCAGGAGTGATAGTGATTAGCGAAGTAAAAGCTAGCGGTAGGAATCTCTTATGATACATATAACTTCCAGAAATAACACACTCTTTATTCACTTCTAAAACCAATAAAGATCCTCTACTGGGTGCTGTTGAGAACATGGAATCGAACCAGTTCACATCTAACCATCTTGAGTTTTGGTCATAGACTTTGCTACACATACTGGGCAATATCACCTCTGAAAATATAAGCTGCACAAGAGCATAAGGGATTATTCATCGTCTACATCCCTAACTATTATAAAATCACAAATAATATTAAACTTTCATCTCTTTTTCATAAGAGTATGCTAATCTATAGACACGACTACTATGGGAGATATTATGAAATTACTTATACTTATATCTATAATCTTCAATATCATACTTTTTGCACAAAATGAGGTGAAGAACTCTTTTTCTTATATACAGTTGGAAAACAAATCTTATACACTGCAAGAGATCGTACAAA
>WGDB01000119.1 GCA_015493495.1 Helicobacteraceae bacterium
AACACCTCAAAACGCATCCTAACTTCATGAATGCGGTTATAGATGGTCTCCAGTTTTGTTGCCTTGTCAACAACATACTCCGGCGTAGTGATCTTGCCGCAGTCATGCAGCCATGCACCCCGTTCAAACTCTTCAAACTCATCTGGCGTTTTAAAAGCAAAATCCTTAAAAGGCTCCCTATCTGACCTGCTTGCCTCTTTAACAAGTTCAACTGCGATCAGAGGGACTCTCTGACAATGTCCTGCTGTATAAGGTGACTTCGCATCAATAGCATCCGCTATAAGCTTGATAAACCCATCCATAAGCTCCTTTTGAGCAATTTGGTAAGCGTGTATACTCTGAGACATATCCAGTAATGAGTGTGAGAGACGGTTAAGCTCTTTGATGTTGGAGCGTACCTCTACTACATTTTCAAAATCACGTTCTCTGATCTTTCTGTTTTCTTTCATAACAGCATAAATAGGGCGTACTATGAGGTTTGTTGCCAAAAGAGTAAAGGGAACACTCACAACAAGTAGTGCCAAGACCGCATATAGTGCAAAAAGGATCTTTTCTATATAAGGTTCAAGCATCTCATCTTTTGAGACACTTACGCCAAGATAAGAGTCATAACCACTTCCTTCACTGATACGAGAGACCATGGCAAATCTACTGGTATCTTTTAAAGGCATGTTCATACGATGTGTTTGTGGATCTTTCAAAAAAGTCGTAATAAGGTCATTATTAAAACTGCTCTGAGCATCAGTACTGGCGATAATAGTACCATCGCTTCCAAATAGAAGCAGTTCACTTGTCTTAGAGAAGCGCAAGGAGTCCAAGGTCTGTTTGATGTTGCCCAAAGAGAGGTCAAGACCGATCACAACATTACTGTTGTCAACCCTTTTGGAATAGGTAATGCCCTTCTCCTGTAGAGTCTTAAAAAGATAGGGGGCACCTTGTACAACTTTTTCACTTTTCATGGCCATTTTGTACCAAGGTCTAGTGGTCGGCATTAAAGAGGTGTTGGCACTTCTTATCTCTATTGTTTTAAGGTTCTCATCCAGATAATAGAGCTTCTTTACTCTCTCGCTCCCCTCACCCATAATGGTGTAGGCCAACCAGTAGGTATTTTCAGGTACCTCAAAATAGTTCTGTAATTTGTGAGACATCTTAATGTTGAAGACTTCTATAAAAGCTTTATCTCCTTGTGCACTGTACATTGCAACCACATTGTTTAGACGTTTTAAGGTAAATACATACCGTTTGACAAGCTTCATGTTAAGCTTTTCGCCCATGGGCTTCACAATATCTGGAAAGTTCTGCATCTGATAGATCACCTCTTTAGAGAGGGCATCACCACTCGTTAACTCGGTACTTATGTTGGTGCTGATCAAATGAAAGCTTTTTTGTGTTGCCTCTAGAGCCATCTCTTTACTAAAGTAATATTGCATACCTGCAAAAAGTAAGACAAGCAAGGTAACAAGTACTGTTATATAAGAAAATATATGTACACGGATCGTGACTTTTGGCATGACACACCTTAGAGGAGAGCTAAGGCATTGTAACATAAACAGTTTGGAGTTTTAGGGGAGAGAAGACCTACAAAAGTAGGTCTTTGTCTTAAAGGCGCACAGCCTTAACACTTATACAAGCCTCTAGTTTGGAAAGTTCTTGAATCGTTGCCTCATCTACATCAGTGTCGATCAAGATCACAGCAAGTGCTTCAGCTTTGCCATTACGACCGAGGCGGAAATCAGAGATATTAACATTGTTTTTAGCAAGGATAGTACCAACCTGTCCAATAACACCTTTAACGTCTGTGTTTTTAAAGATGATCATATTGCCCTTAAGTGCAACATCGACCTCAAAACCGTCGATATCAACAATACGCTGAACATCATCTTCGAAGATAGTCGCTGACATACTCAAGGCTTGCTTCTCTGTAGTAAGCTTAACAGAGATAAGGTTTTTGTATGGAGATGCGACATTACTCTCATCCACCTCTATCTTGATCCCTTTTGCTTCAGCAACAAACTCAGCATTGACATAGTTGATCGTCTCACCAGTGTTGTTCGCTAAAGCACCTACAGTAGCAAATGTAGCCAATGACTCAAGATACTCAGCGATTTCACCATCACCGCTTACTTTTATAGAGACAACAGGTGCTTTGTTGATCTGTGATGCTAAGAAACCAAGTTTCTGACCCATCTCTAAAAATGGCTTTACAAATCCAGGGATCTTCGACTCGTCTATAGGCAAGTTGAATGCGTTAGGGAAGGCGATGCCCTTCGCTGCTTCTGCCGCTTGTTGTGCTGCCTGTGTACCGATGTTGTACTGAGACTCAAAAGTGTTAGCACCCAAGTGTGGAGAAACCACGATGTTGTCAAGCTCCAATAACGGGTGGTTAATCGCAGGCTCTTTAATAAAAACATCAATACCGGCAAAACGTACTTTTCCAGACTTAAGACCATCATAAAGCGCGTCTTCATTGTAAAGACCACCACGTGCACAGTTGACAAGAACCACACCATCTTTCATCTTAGCGATCTCTTCTTTGTCGATGATGTTCAACGTCTCTTGGTTTTTAGGTGTATGAATTGTGATGATGTCACACGCCAAGATATCTTCGAAGTTTTCAGTGTACTCTACACCAAGGTCCGTTGCCTTAGAAGCATTGATGTATGGGTCGTAAGCTACTACGTCCATCTCAAAGGCCTTAGCACGAATACTTACACGGCTACCAATATTACCAAAACCGATAACACCCAGTTTTTTGCCTTTAAGCTCATAACCGTACCACTTTTCACGCTTCCAGATACGCTGCTTTTTAAGGTGATCATGAGAGTATGGGAACATTCTCATACAAGAGAGCATGTGAGTCATAGTCAGCTCAACTGCGGCAATCGTGTTGGCAGTTGGCACGTTCATAACGATGATACCTTCTTTAGAACAACCTTCTATATCTACATTGTCTACACCAACACCCGCACGAACGATTGCTTTCATCTTTTTAGCTGCTGCGATAAACTTCGCATCTACATCAGTTGAACTACGAGTAATCGCCACATCAGCATCTGCAATAACATCTAAAAGTGCTGTCTTGTCAATATCTGCTGCAAATACGTAATCGATCTGAGGATCGTCTTGAAGCATTTTAAGACCTGCTTCGTGGATGTGGTCACAAACTACTACTTTATATTGTTCCATAAGTACTGTCCTGTAAAAAATATTTTAATTTTGATTTCAATGTATGAGAATACACTCAAAACAAGATTTTTGAAAGTAAAAAATGAAAGAGTAGCCAAAATGGCTACAACTTACATTAGTTTAGCAAGGGAATTGCTTATTTAAGTTTGTCTTTAAGAAGGTCACCTAGTGTATTACCAGCATCTTCTTTGTTCAAGTCAGCAATGATCTTAGCATCGTTTACACGAGAAAGTTGCTTAACAGAAAGACGGATACGGTCACGTTGTGTATCGATAACAGCAATAACTGCTTCGATCTCTTGACCGATCTCAAGCTCCTCTTTTACAAGTGGCTCAAGGTCCTCATCACGAATAAGTGCATCAACACCATCTTCTAGAGAGATAAACACACCGAAGTCTTTAACGTCACGAACCTTACCAGTAATGATCTCATTACGGCTGTGGTTTGCTGCGAAAGTATCGATAGGGCTGTCCTGAAGACATTTGTGGTTAAGAGAGATCTTCTGATCGTCACGGTTAATACGTGCGATCTTAACTTCTACCTCGTCACCTTTTTTGAACATCTCTTTAGCTTTAGTACCTTTTTCCCAAGATGTATCCTGGTTATGAAGAAGACCTTCAACACCATCAATCTTAACAAATGCACCAAAGTCAGTAAGAGATGTAACAACACCAGTAGTGATCTCACCCTCTTTACGCTTCTTCACAAACTCATCGAATGGTTTTGGAAGAAGGCGCTTCAATGAAACACGAAGTTTATGAGTATCAGAGTTGATCTCAATAACTTCAACATCGATCTCTTCGCCTACTGTTAGGTAGTCGTTAGGATTTTTGATGTTTTTGTTCCAAGTGATCTCAGAAATATGTAAGAAACCTTCGATGTCATTACCAAGGTCAACAAACACCCCGTAAGACTCGATGTTACTTACTGTAACTGTGATCGTATCACCTTCATCTAGTTCAGACTCAACCTCAGCCCATGGATCTTCCATACATGCTTTGATAGAAAGTGAAAGGTGACGCTTGTCTTTGTCATAAGAGATTGCTTTAACAGTAACAACATCTCCCTCAGAGTAAAGCTTAGAAGGGTTAACTGGACCCTTGTAAGAGATCTCGTTGTAATGAACAAGACCATCAACACCACCAACATCAACGAACATACCATAAGAAGTGATCTTCTTGATAGTTCCTTCTACTAGTGTGTCTTCAGCCATTAGTGCATCAATGATCTCTTTTTTCTTCTTGCGCTCTTCGTTGAAAAGTTTACGACGAGATACAACAATAGAAGTATCTTCTGGATCAAGTTTGATGATCTGTGCTTTAACCTTACGGCCAACCACTTCATCGCTATCTTTAAATGCAGCCAATGAACGTGGCATAAAGAACTTAACAGAATCCATCTCGATGACATAGCCACCACGGTTTTTGTTAGTAATAATACCTTCGATTACGATGTCCTCGTAGTCGTCTTTATTAGCATTGATAAACTCAAGAGTCTTTGCTTGCTCTAACACTTTTTTGTGAGAGATCTTTGGACGCTCGTTATAGTAACCCGTCACCATTACAGTGATGCTATCACCAACTTTGTAAGCCAATTCGCCGTCTTCACCACGAATTTCATCAAGAGAAAGGATTCCCTCTAACTTCTCACCAACACCAACTAGAGCGCGCTCATCTTCAATTTGCAATTCAACAATTTCGCCTTCAACAATACGGTTTGTGGTCTCTTGTGCCTTTTCAGACGCCTCAAACATTGCCGCAAAATTTTCTTCTTCTAAAAGCTCTTCAGCCATACAGTTTCCCTTGTAACGTAATAAAATTTCGTAATTATAGCTAGCTGTTACTTAATATTTAGAATCCTTTTTATCTAAAAGGGTAAATTGATTTGTTTTGGTGGTGATTTGTACTGTTTAGTACTATATGTATAAATTACTTTCTAATACTGAAATCGTACCCTATTAGCTATTTGATCCATTGAATTTTTTAGACTACACCCTCACTGTTTTTGTACCGACAAAAAAGTAAGCAAAAAAACTCTCGAAACGGCTTCACGGTCGGTAGCTACCGACTGCCCGACTTCCGTTCGCTACGTTCCTAAAAACTCATAACTCGCTTTGCTCAAACAGATGAGTTCCGTTAAAAAAACGGCTCTGTTTGAGCAAAGCGAGTTAGTCGTTTTTAGGGTCTCATGAAGTGGAAGGTGTGAATGTTAAAAAAATTAAAGAGACAAAAGCAGTAAGTAAGAAGTAAACTCCGGATTATGTCCGAAGTAACAAAGCGAAACAAAAACTATTTGGTAATAGCTTCTATCCCCTCAATGACCTGCTGAATGATCCAGTCCGGGGTAGAAGCTCCGGCGCTGATACCGCAAAGCTCCTTGCCCTCGAACCATTCAGCTCTAAGATCATCCGCCCCTTCGATATGGTGAGACTCTTTATGCTGCTCAGTTTGCGCGATACTGTGAAGTTGCTTGGTGTTGGAGGAGTTCATACCACCGATAATGATCATCACATCAGCCTCTTTGGCAAGCTTGCGCACTGCATCCTGATTTTCAAAAGTTGCATTACAGATCGTGTTGAAGACACGTACCTCTTTATGCCGTGGTATAAGATAGTTACAAACTGCCAAATAATCTTCCACTTTACGTGTTGTCTGTGCTACAACCGCAATCTGCTCTTTTAGTTTCAGATTTTCGAGATCCTCCACACAGGTCACAACATGGGCACCGTTCATCGCATAACTCTTGACACCCTTGATCTCCGGATGCTTCTCATCACCAAAGATGACGATGTCATACCCTGCTTTACTCATCTCTTCACAAATCTGCTGAGGCTTGGTCACATAAGGACAAGTTGCATCTACTACTTCCACCTTGCGTGCATTAAGCTCTGCCAGCTCGTTTTTAGGAATACCATGTGTACGGATGACCGCTTTGTCACCGGTTTGAAAGTCTGAAAGGTCTTCCGTCAAAGCGACTTTGAAGTCCGTGTTGAGACGTTCGATCTCTTTGGAATTGTGGATCAGCGGACCATAGGTCGCGGAGTTGGTGTTCTCTTCAGCGATCTTGATCGCACGTTTGACACCAAAACAAAAACCGTAGTTCTCAGCAAGTTTTATCTTCATAACATCACCTCCGTGATCTCACTAAGTAGTTCGAAGAAGTTTGGAAAAGAGGTGTTGATACAATCAATATCGTTCACTTCCATACCGCAGCGAAGACCAGCAATAATAAAACTCATCGCGATACGGTGGTCTCCGAAGCTCTCAACTTTAGCTGACTTCAAGGTACCTCCGGTGACTGCATAACCATCATCAAACTCTTCGACCTCAATGCCACAGGCTTTAAGATTGTCAACTACCGTAGAGATACGATCACTCTCTTTGACACGCAGCTCTTCAGCATTGGCGATAACACTTCTGCCCTCTGCACATGCCATAGCGATGGAGAGCACAGGGAGTTCGTCTATCAGCCATGAGATCTTGTCATCGACTTTTATCGCTTGAAGCGGTGCATGTTTGATCGTAATGTCACCCATCGGCTCATAGATGTCTTCTTTAAGATCATAAGTGATCTCTGCTCCCATACGCTCTAACGCTTTAAAAGCTTCAATACGTGTAGGGTTAAATGTAACACCTTCGAGTACAACTTCGGCACCCGGTGTGATAGCTGCAGCAACTGCAAAGAAAAAAGCAGATGACGGATCAGCAGGAACACGGATAGTCAATGGTGACAGAAGTTTTGTCATTGGTTTGATCGTTGTAGTCAAACCATCAACAGAGATCTCTGCTCCCATACCTTTTAACATACGTTCTGTATGATCACGGCTGAGTTCAGGCTCTTTGTAGGTACAGTTTCCATCTGCTCTCAAGGCTGCCAGGATCATCGCTGACTTGACCTGTGCAGAAGCGATTTTGCTTTCGTAATCAAAAGTTTTCAAAGAGGCCCCGCGAATACT
>WGDB01000120.1 GCA_015493495.1 Helicobacteraceae bacterium
GCCTATATATATCAATATTGCAAAAAGTGTATACCCAAAAATTGTATTAATTATTCCTACAATTAAAAATCTAATCAGTTGTTTTTTTAACAATTTATTGTATCTTTAACTATATATATCTGTCTATTTTTAGTTTCATCAAATATTTTACCCAAGTATAATCCTAAAATACCCATATTAGCAAATAATAATCCACCGATAAAATATATAGAAACCATTACAGATGTCCATCCTGCTACAGGAACACCAAATAAAAAGTATCTACTTATTAAGTATATTGCAAAAATCATAGATAACAACGAAAGTAAAAAACCAAATTGTATAGAAAGTCTCAAAGGTTTATTGGATTGAGAAACTATACTATCAACAGCAAAGTTGATAAGTTTACTGAGTGTATATGAACTTTTTCCTTCTTCTCTTGCAGCATGTTCAATATCAATTTGAGCTACATTAAAACCAAGCCATTCAACAAAAAGAGGAAAGTTTCTATTTTGTTCTTGCAACTTGCACAACTGTTTTACTACTTGTTTAGAAATAATACTAAAGTTGGCAATTGAACTGTCGCTCTTTTTTTCTGTAAAATAGTCATAAACCTTATAAAAAAGTTTAGATCCAAGTCTTTTAAAAAAAGAGTCTTTTCTATCTACTCTTTTACCCCAGACAACATCATACCCTTCTTGGACTTTCTCATATAGTTTTAGAATCTCTTCAGGTTGATCTTGGAGATCACAATCCATAACTACTGTCCAGTCCCCTTGAGCATAATCCAGACCTGCTGTTATGGCTCTATGCTGGCCAAAGTTCCGTGAAAAGTTTATGCCTTTTACTCGGCTGTCCTGTGATGCCAAGAGTTTGATCTTTTCCCAGGCGTTGTCTGGGCTTGCATCGTTGACCATGATGATCTCAAAGTCATCAGTTATAGATGAAAGCGTTTTTATTAAGCGTTCATATAGTAGATCTAGACTTGCACAACAACCGTAAACTGGCGTTACTACTGATATATGAATATGATTATTTTCCAAAGATAGACCTTCTAACGTTCTACATTACGATTCAAAAAAGCCAAAACCAAAGCAATAACCAATAGTACACCAAACATCACCATCCAAATCGTTCCATCTGCTCCGCCAACCATACTTTGGTTGGGATCATTTAAGTCTTCTATCTTCATAATGTCTCACTGTAATAAAAGTATTTTTTATATCATATCCAAAACTTTATTATGCCCCTTTTGGGATACAAGCTTTTAAGTACAGATCTCTTCATCTTCTCATCGTAACTCTTTGGGAAAATAACCTATAATGTCATCATCAAAGCTAAAGGCGACCATTGGACATTTTTCAAGCCATTATTATTGGGATTATTGAAGGGTTTACAGAGTTCCTACCTATCTCTTCGACAGGGCACATGATCGTTGCGAGTGAGTTTTTGGGTGTCTCTCAAGACAACCTGACTAAAGCTTATGAGGTCATCATACAGTTTGCTGCTATTTTAGCGGTGATGTTGGTCTACAGAGAGAAACTCACCCTCAAAAAGATCGATCTTTGGAGTAAACTGATGGTCGCATTTTTTCCATTGGCGATTGTTGGATTTATTTTTAAAGATGTGATTAAAGAACTTTTTACTGTGAACACTGTTGCTGTTATGTTTATAGTTGGTGGGGTGATATTTCTCGTCGTTGAAAAGTTTTATAAGGAGAAAGAGAGCCATACTAACGAAGTAGAAAATGTCAGTTACAAGCAGGCACTTGTTGTTGGTTTTGCCCAGATATTTTCACTTATCCCTGGTACCAGTCGTGCCGGCGCTACCATCATCGGGGGCATGCTGATCAAGATGAACCGTAAGACCAGTGCTGAGTTCTCATTTCTTCTTGCCATCCCTGTTATGGGAGCTGTCACGGCTTATGATCTTCTCAAACACTACAGCGAATTCGCCGATGCCAACTGGCCTGCCTTTATCATCGGCTTTATCGTAGCCTTCATCGTAGCCTATATAACCATCAAACTCTTTTTAGTCTTTTTACAGCGCTTCACATTTGTAGCATTCGGAATCTACCGCATCCTCTTCGGTATCATCCTCTTACTAGTAGCACAATAAACATCTCATTTTAATTACTTAACTTCATTCCTGTCCAGACAGGAATAAGACAAGCGAAGTGCCATCTTCCTCCGACCCGTTAGAAGAAGAGATTTGGTGCAGTTTGTGCAAAATGTCTGACCAATAGCGTACTGCTGTACGTGGAGTATCAGACTTTTGTGCAAAATGTGCCGAAGCTATTCTTCTAACAACTCGAAGTCTTCTTTTGTTGCACCACAATCTGGGCAGACCCAATCTTCAGGAATATCCTCAAACGCCGTTCCCGGAGCTATCCCGCCTTCAGGGTCACCCACTTTAGGATTATAAACCCAATCACAGACTGTACAAATATATTTTTGACTCATAATAGACTCCTCTATATATAGTCTAACCAATCTAAGCAGTTATACACTGTAAAGATATATTACAAAAAAAGTTAAAGGTTATATAAGTGTAGAAGAAGAGGGAGGGTGGGGTCTGATGTGTTGATTTTAGAAGTTAAGGAGTTCACTACTCAACACATCAAGGTAAAAGGGATGAAAATAAATAAGTAAGACACTACGTAGTTGTAATGCTTATGAGAATTATAAGTTTAATACACTGTCAAAGAGCTTAAAAAATGACGTTAAAAATAAATATATTGAGTAGTTTAAACGTCAATATATACGTCACTATAAAAGGAGTCAATCATTTTACTCTCTTTTCTTCTGTAGTACTTCTTAAGTCTCTGTATCCCCACAGGTTGATACCATTACTGCTCTATGATCCATTGAGAGAGTGTCTTTAACTCTTTGTTTGTCATCTGTTTAAATGAAGGCATCTTCGCATGGCGGGATTCAGTCCATCGATCTTGAGAACCGAGACTGATGCTTTCACTGATCTGTTTACTGTTATCTTTATAACGCTGAGCAATGGCACTAAATGAAGGTCCCATCTTCTTTTTCTTTATGCCATGGCAGCTTAAACATCCATTTTTTCGGGCAAGACGCTCACCCACTTCTATATTACGCAGTATCTCTCTCTGTTTCATAATCTTCAAAAAGTTCTCTTGATTATAATGATCAAACATATAGATAGCAATCGCTTCAACTTCATCTTCACTAAGCTTCCCTTTTTGTGAAGGC
Organism: Helicobacteraceae bacterium; assembly: GCA_015493495.1. GTDB lineage: Bacteria > Campylobacterota > Campylobacteria > Campylobacterales > Sulfurimonadaceae > Sulfonitrofixus. Next base: position 3,201 of record WGDB01000120.1, read on the forward strand.
ATCAGACCATAATCATTTAAACTTTTTTCATCACAAAATGATTTTTCCTTAGTCGGATTAAAGACATAATCCTTTACAAAAGCGATTGAAGATGGAACCTTCTCTGCCGGCGTACTGACTTTGATAAAGTCATATACATGAAAAGCCACAGCCATCATCGGTGGTGCCGGTTCATCAGGAGATGTCTCAGGCGGCATGTCAAGGTTGTGACATGAAGCACATTTTGCCGTTAACAAGGCCTTGCCATCCAGGGTATGACGCTTTTTCTGTTCTTGTGAACAGGCTGTAAAAAGCAGCAGGACCAGGGTGATCGTGAAAAAGGTCTTGAAGCTGTTTTTCATCATGGGATTTTTGGTGCAGGTACTGCTTTTCCCAGCATGGCGTAACTTTTGCCAACACGAGCGACAGGAGCATAATCAATATGCATCTTCTCTTTGTCAACAATACACCGTTCATCAATAAACTGCTGCTTGATCTCAACAACCAAAGGAATCGTCTTGGAACCTTTCAGCTCGATCTCCTGATAGAACTCACAGAAAAATGCTGTCGGTGTCCCCTCCACCATAGGGGGAAAATCCTCAAATGGCCGCGTCAGAGCAATGTCAAAAGCTTCAGTCTCACTCTGGGCAGCGTCAAGCTCTTTCGAGCTGAAATGCATCTTTTGAAGCAGCGGTTCATCGACCATACAGATGGTACACTTTTTACTTTCACGCAGATTATGCAGCGTATCTTTCTCGCTGCCATCACTTTTATGTCCAACAGAGATCAGCAAAGTGGCCGGTTCTGATGAAAGTCCAATGAAGTAACTAAAAGGCGCGGCGTTCACCACCCCATCCTTTTCTGTGACTACCCAAGCGATAGGCCTTGGAATGATAGTCTGTGCCATCAACTGATACCGCTGGGTAAGCTCTTTATCACTGTAATCAACGAACATACTTTCTCCTTTAATGCTTGTGAGTATGACCTTTTTCATGTTTAGCGATGATCTGCTGCACCTTTTCTGCACTTAGTGTCTCAAGGTCACCGATCTCATACTTGGTAATAAGCGCATTTATCTCAATACGCTCATCACCGGCATATAAAAGTTTGATACCTCTTTTTTTCACCTCACCATAAGGGCTGCTTCCCATCTCTTTAATGATCAGAGTATCAACACCTTTTGCTGCAAGCCAATTGACAACGGAGACACCGCCTTTATGCTCATTTTTCTCTATAGAAACACCATGTCCATCATAAAAAGCAAAAAACTTTGCTTTGCCAAACAGTGGTGAGACCGCTGTGTTCTCTTTGTCTGTTTTTACTGCTACTGCTAACATCTTATCTCCTTCTATCTTATTTTAAAGGTGCGTTTTTAGGATTGTCACCTTGAGCCAGACCAACCATGCCATTTTTCATCACCCTTGTATTTTTAAATCCGATCATCTTTAAGTTCATAACTGCCATCTTCGCACGAGACCCTGAATGGCAGACTATGATGATAGGTCTGTCCGTCGGTAACCTGTCCAGGTTCTTTTTTTCAAACAGATGCTCAAGCGGAATCTCCAGTCTGTTGTCTGTCTTCAAACCCAAAACTGCCATCTCTCCAGGTGTTCTTATATCTAAAAAAACAAACTTTTTCTTCTCACGTAGCATCTTAAGTGCTTCATCACTGTCGATCATCAATTTTGATTTGGCTGCATGTTCTTGAGTGACATGTGAAAATACTTTATTAAACGCTTCTGCTTTGGCCGTATCGTAAGCCAATACATTTGAACTCAAAATCCCTGTTAAAACAACACCACTTGCAATTTTTCTTATCATAACCTGTCCTTAATTAATTTATAAGATTGTATGCAATTGACGGTTAAAATAAACTTATACTATAGTTTTAACGTCGAAATTAATACGTGTGATATTTTTGGTTTTGAGTAGCAAAGAGTTATCAAAATGACTGAAAAATGTGTTGCTATAGATGAAAGGTCATTTTAGGTTTTAAAGAGGACAGCAGAGTTTATGATGTATTAGAGCAGTAGGAGTAACACCTTTTAATAGACCTTCCGCTTCTTGATCTTTTTCAGTTCGCGTGTAATGACAACAGGTTCATGTTCCATCGTGATCCAAAAGCGTTGTGATTTGTACCCTTTTTTACTAATGAGTATGTCATATTTTCCTGGTTTAAGCTCTATCCCCACCTCATATTTAGGTTTAATATTTAAGATCTGAATCCTCGCATCATAAGGGGTCGTATTTACAAAAAGCGGGTATGCCGGTTTGATCTCTACTTCTGTCTTGGAGAAGTAGTAACTCATGCCCAAGATCAGCACAACTATAGGTAAGAGACTTGTCATAAAGATCTTGTTTAAAGAGCGTTCCTTCTCTATCGACTCTTCCTCTTTTTGATGCTGGACCTCTTTTTGGTGGCGACGCTCTTTTTTAACTTTTTGAAACTCTTCTGCACGCTCTTGTTCGATCTCTTTTAGTGTCTCAAAATCTACCGCCAACTCTTTTGGTGCTTCATCTTTTGTATCTGGCGCATCAAAGGTCGGCATTGGTTTGGCCGTTGGTTTGACAACACCTTTTTTTGGTGTTGCTTTCTGTGTCTCAACATCGTGCACAGCTGCCGTTAAACTTTTTTCTATTTTTTCACGTGTCACTTTTTTAGCAGCTTTTGTACGCTCTTTCTCTTTGAGATAAAAGGCATCACGCTGCTCCAAAAAAGCATTTTTTTGCTTCTCCCATTTCGACCTGTCATGTTCATGCGCTATGGCATTACCCTCAAAATCACCTTCTACCAAGGTGACATACTCCTCAAAAGAGAGCAGGTCAGAGAGGTAGAAGTCATTAGAGAGGTCTAGGGCCTCCTCTTCAAAAATGTTTTTATTTAAAAGGTCTCTATCTGTATAAAAAGCCTTAGGTACTTTACATGCAGACCAAGAGAGCAGTCCAAAAGCTTCTGCCCTTTTTTGTTGATGTAAGGCTGCTCTAATACGACGTTTGAGTTTTCTTGTTGGGTATATACTCCGCTCACCCACGGCTATACCCGTAATAATACGGCGACCACTCTTTGCACTTTGGAGTTTTCTTTTCTTATCATTAAGGACAAAACCTGCCTCAGTGACTATTTTTCTAATGATCTGCTCTAAGGTCTCTGCAAATTCACGTTGGTTAAACGAGAAGATAAGATCATCCGCATAACGTGTATAGACAGTGTAAGCACCCTCTTCCGCAATGGTGTTTTTGATCTGTTCATCAAGTTTTAAAAAAGCCAAATTAGCGATTACGGGGCTGGTTGGCAGTCCTTGTCTGGCAATTCCATCTATGAAACAGAGTTGTTGTTCTTCTTCATTAAGGTACTCTGCTACCATTTCCAGTGTAACACTGTCAAAAAAGTCTTTAAGGTCTAAAGAGAGTGTATAGTTATAACCCACGTGTTTTTGCGCATTGCTGACAGGTCCACGTCCACGCAAGAATCCATGGACAATCTGCCCCGTATCTACATTATGTACTTTCTGTTGCAGATCCAATAAAAATGTTTTGAGTTTTGTTTTGTAAGCTTTTGAAGGGGCATAGATAGTTCTATAAACACCCTTGCCCTTAGAAATTTTAATAATTTTATACTGTTTAAGTGTCATGATAAGTATCTTTAAAAGGCAGCACGAATTTCAGTGGACACGTCAAAAAAAGTAGGCGAAACGCACTACAAAAACGTGTCTGAACTACGATCAAAATCGTAAACAGCTACTGCCTTGTGACGATTATAAACTACACTTGCTTAATGAAGATTAAACAGAAGTCTTTTAACGACTATGTTCCCGTCCCTTTTTAATAGTACCAAGAACCAGTTTGGCCAGATAAAGTGCTTTTGAACGGTGGGAGAGCCCCTTCTTTATCTCATCATCAAGTTCGCCTAATGTTTTGTCTAATCCCTCAGGAACAAAACAAGGGTCATATCCAAAACCATTTTCACCTCGTGGTGTTGTGATAACATCGCCATACATCCAGCCATGGACCACCTGCTCGCCCTCTTTGGTCACTATAGCAATAGCAGCAGTATAGTGCGCAGGTGAACTTTTCAGTCCCTTCTGCTCAACACCCTCCATCAACTTATACAAGTTGTCCTTGTCAGTCGCCTCTGCGCCTGCATAACGAGCACTAAAGATACCAGGAGCACCATCAAGAACGTCTACACTGATACCACTGTCATCAGAGAGTACAATGGCATCTTCATCATCTAAAGCTTTATAGACAGCTTGTGCTTTTAAAAGGGCATTACCTTTAAAGGTTGGGGCGTCTTCTACAATCTCAAAAGGTGTTATGATCTCACTAAACGCGACAACGTCAAAGTCCTCACACATTGCCTTGATCTCACGGACTTTACCCTTGTTTGAGGTCGCTAAAACTATCTGCATGATGTTTCCTTAACAAATCTTTTAAATTGAAAGTTATTTTTGTCATTATTGCCAATCACATAACTTCTTGTACTATAATGCGCATTCTAAATCAGATTATACAATAGAAACTACATGCTTGAACCTTATATTTTGAGGGGTCACTTTATTTCTATTGCATAATCTGATAAATCTCTAAAAGGTTATCTATGTTTAAAACGATCATGCCACTTTCGGCTATCTTGTCCCTTCGATTTTTAGGTCTTTTTCTTGTACTACCTGTACTTTCTGTCTATGCCATGAGTATGGAGGGGGCAACACCCCTTCTAGTTGGTGTTATTGTTGGTGGATATGCACTGACACAAGCCATCTTTCAAGTGCCATTTGGAACCATCAGTGATAAGATAGGACGTAAACCGACACTCTTTGTTGGTCTTGTTATCTTTATGCTCGGCTCTGTTGTCTCAGCGATGAGCAGTGACATCTATATGTTAATGTTAGGACGTTTTTTACAGGGTGCCGGTGCTATTGGCGCGGTTGTTACTGCAATGATCTCTGACCTTGTGCCTGAAGAGACACGGGGTAAGGCTATGGCAATGATGGGTGGTACGATTGCTATCGCCTTTGCTGTGGCAATGGGTCTTGGACCTGTTCTTGGTGCTGCATATGGCGTAGACACACTTTTTTGGATCACAGCAGGTCTTGCTGGTTTAGCGATGTTGCTACTTTTCACCAAGGTACCAACACCACCACGTATTCGTCATATCTACCACAACACAACAACAACAATGGATATTTTAAAAGACCCTAACCTACTCGGTATGGTCATTATCAACGGTATGCAAAAGGGTCTTATGACGGTTGCCTTTGTACTGATCCCACTGATTTTGACAAGTACCACAGACCATGGTGGCTTTGGATGGGAGACATCAGAACTTTGGCACGCCTACCTTCCAGCTATGATCTTTGGTCTTATCGCTATGGGACCAGCCGCTGTATTTGGAGAAAAGTATAACAAAGCAAAGCAGATTTTTTTGATCTCGATTGTTCTCTTTATAGTTGCATTTTTACTCATGGGCTTTGCTACTTCATCTTGGATGTTTGTAGTGGGTGTGGTCAGTTTCTTCATCGGTTTCAACATGATGGAGCCACTGGTACAATCACTGATCTCCAAGTACTCCAAGGTACACCAAAAAGGTGCCGCACTGGGTATCTCTAACTCAGTTGCTTACTTTATGACCTTCTTAGGTGGTACCTTCGCCGGTCTTATGCTTGACATCTCAAGTCCGCAGATGATTGGCATGAGTCTTGCTGTTGTTGGGATCCTTTGGTTAGTATGGACAGCACTTAAGCTCTCAAACCCTGCTAAACACAGTCATCTTTTCAAACATATTGATGAAGTCGATATGGAGAAGCTAGAGGCGCTTGAGCATGATGCCATCGCTGAATGGTACATCAATGAGACAGAGAATCTTGTTGTTGTTAAGTATCGTAGTGATGATATTAGTGAAGAAGATATTTTGGCTAAAATTCTAAAATAAGTCCCATTTAGGTCCAGTCTCTGGACCTTTTCTAAGTTCTAATAATTCGTTACCTTTTTTTTAATTGCTTCCCTTCTGTCATCTATTTCATAACTCTAACACTTTGAACAAAGAAACTTCTTTCATCACTTCGTCACTCATTTTTTCTTGTTTAGCTATTACCTTATTGTTTAAACTGTGGCGAACTAAACTTTTTCTCTCTGTCGCGTCAGAGAGATAATTTTTAGGAAAAAGAGAGAGACGCTGTTGTTGAGAGGAAGGAACTTTCAATCTAAAGTAGTTACTACACCGTTCTTTAAACTGCTACGGCTCCAGTTGTTAGTGCTGAGAGTTTGTTGGAATTGGGATGAAAGCGATGTAGCTTTCACATAAATCAATGCGTTACCGCCTGAGCTCTTTCTCTAGCATCTGCAAGGCTGAACGGAGTTTCATTTCTGCCGTAAAGAAAACGGTATTGTCTGAGCAACGCGAGTTTGTCGTTTTTAGGCAGAAATGAAATGTAGTGAGGGTAGTCGGTAGCTACCGATCCTGAAGCCCGCTAGAGGCGGTTTTTCTGGTTCTCTTTTTTCCGAGAAAAAAAGAGAACGAATACATGATAAAGTTTAAATAGAGAAAAAGCAGTTAAACAGAAAGGGGCAAAAAACTATTGAAGTAGACAGCCGTCTAAAACCTATCTAGTTTTATAACAGTAACACGTTCTCCCGCCTCTTTAGGTCCATCTTCTTCACTACTGACAATAAGCGCAGCATCACCAAGCATATTGGTCAAAATAGCCGATGTACCTACTTTTTTACCATCAAAGTCAACAACGTACTTACCTTCTCTAAAAGCGAGGTTACACGCTGTAAACTCACTCTTTTTTGAACGTTTGTTAAACGGCTCGGCCAATGTTGCTTCGACCACTTCAAAGACCTTTTCAGAACCTAGGAACTTCTTGATCAAAGGGATCACATAAAGTAAAAAAGTAACTGTAGAAGAGTAAGCAAACCCCGGCAGACCCAAAATGAATTTATCGCCCTTTTGTGCTACCAAGATATGCTGACCGGGTTTGATCTTAACACCTTTAAAGATCACCTCAGCCCCAAGCGCAGGAATAATGTCTTTAACAAAGTCATAATCACCCACACTCACGCCCCCGGTACTGACAACAATATCTGCCGATGCCAAGGCGTTTTCAAAGGCAGCGGTGATGGTAGCTCTGTCATCTTTGACGACCCCCATCTGTACCACTTCTGCTCCTGCCATGTTGGCAATAGCAGCAATGGTGTGATGGTTGGAACTTCTGATCTGTGAACTGTTTTCCTGGGCTTGACCGATTTCTAAGATCTCACTTCCTGTTGAAAGCGTTGCTACACGTGGTTTTAACATGACACTCACAACAGCGATATTGAGTCCTGCCATCACACCGATCTCAGCAAAACCGATCTTCGTGCCTTTTTTTATCAGTACTTCACCTTCAGAATAACTCTCACCAATAGGACGTACACTGTTGCCAAAAGGAACCGGTTCGTTGATGATGATCGTGTCACCTTCAACCGTAACATTTTCGATCTGTATCAAGGTATCCGCTCCAGCAGGCATACCAGCACCCGTAAAGGTCTTAATACACGTTCCACTGCTCACACTGCGTGTCTCATCACTTCCCGCAGGATTGTCGCCCATGATCGTGATCCGACCTGAGGCCAAGTCACTGTGTAGTACCGCATAACCATCCATAGCTGACGTAGGCTGCGAAGGTGAGTTCTCATCGGCTACGATATCTTTTGCTAAGTAGCGACCAAGTGCATCGTTTAAAAAGACATTTTCCTGACGTAAGACACCTGCATCAAGTGCATTTAACAACTCTATTGACTTTTCATAACTTAAAAAACCCATTTACTCTCCTAATATTCCAGACCCGCTGATCGGTGTTGAACGATCTGCTGCGTAGAGACGTTTACCATCTCTAAGGTCATACTTCCAGATCGGAGCACTCGCTTTAAAGTCCTCAACAAAATCATTGATCATCTTCAATGCCACTTTACGTTTTGGTGAAAAGACCGCTGCTACATACGACGAGGTGTGCAATGGAACATCACCGCGGGAATGTGCCATCTTCAAAATCGCACCCGCTTTTGTAGCCTTCTCTTGCCACGCATCGAACCATGATTCTAAAATAGGTTCATAAATGTCAAAACTCAGTCCACTGATACCATCTTCATCACGGATCGTCCCAATAAAAGGGATATAGGCACCATAGTTACTACCCGCTTCTTCCTGGTACCAACGTACCAAAAGCTCCTCAGTGGGAACAGGACCATCAAACAGCTCTAACATATCAACCGCCACAGACAGGAGGAAGCAGTGAGACCTTATCACCCGATTTCAAAGCAGTATCAAGGCTTTTGACCAAGGTGTCATTTACCGCCACAGCACAATTCTCTAACCAATCTTTGACCTCTGCATCACTTTGCAATGCAGCTGCTACGTCTCTCAGTGTTGAAGCCTCGACTTCTAAGGCCTCTTTTTGTATGGGACCTAAAAATTCTACACGTACCATTATCTATCCTCGATGAAAGCGCTTAGCGCTTTGTTAATGACGCGATTATAACATTTAAAGGTAAAGGGGAGTAAGTTATAATGCCACTAAAAAAAGGGAGTTGTCTATGTTGTTTGGCAAGATCGAGTACCTGAACCTGCTCCCTTTTCATCTTTTTATGAAACGCTATAGCCGCTCTTCACAACACTACATGAGTTTTCGTTACAAAAAAGGGGTTCCCTCTAAGATCAACCGTAATTATGCTGCACATCGTGTGGATGCCGCCTTCATCTCAAGTATTAAAGCCAAAAAAGAGTCTTATGTGGACCTGGGTATCATCGCCAAACGTGAAGTTTTGAGCGTGCTTCTGATCCCAAGCGCACAAGAGGTACCTGACCAGGAGAGCGCTACTTCAAACGTTCTTGCCAAAGTTCTTGGACTTCAAGGTAAAGTACTCATCGGGGATAAAGCCCTGCAACACTATTTACAAGGTGATTCAGAAGCCATAGACCTTGCTTCTGCCTGGTATGAGAAGTACCATCTTCCCTTTGTCTTTGCCCTCCTTTGTCACCATCAGCACAAAGAAGAGACTCTAAAACTTGCACACGCTTTTAAAAAAAGTCATCTAAAAATTCCACAGTACCTTCTCCTAAAAGCCTCCAAGCGCACCGGAATCTCTACAAAAGATATACAACATTACCTCAACTATATTAGTTATGAACTCGATCATAAAGCCAAACTCAGTCTTAAAAAGTTTTGGTCGCTCTCTAAAAACATCGCTAACTAAGAAGATATTAGACGTAACTAACAACATAAAAGTGAAGATAGTTCTCAAGTTTTCTGAAGACCATCAACTATTCCTAAAATTAAAAAAAGTATACATTATCTATGTACTAGCACGCTAGTGGGACCCACCAAGGACTACCATCTCAGAGTGTGAAGTTCTCCTTAAATACATTTTTTATGCTCCCCTTAAATCTAGGAAATCTCTATATATTCTATGTTACAATTAAATATATAAAGGATTTTCATGCCACAAAAAGAGATGCTCAACGCGATCTGCTCACAACTGCTCACACCCGATGACATTAACCTCTCTAAAGAGACCATTAAACGTATCGAAGATGAGAAGTTGGTCGTTCAAGTACTTATAAGCAATAACAGTGCTGCCATACGTATCTACTCTCTTGAGCCTCGTATGCTCTCATCTATTATGCCTATCCTTCATTATCTTGGTTTCAATGTTATAGATGAGATCGCTTATAGCTTTCAAAACACCAATACCACTTACCATCTTAAACGTTTTAATCTAGACTTACAAAAGATCGACAAGATCACCCAAGCTAAAGAGAATATTGAACATGTCATCGCCAAGGCTCTTATCGCAGATGGGTTCAAGGTCTCCGCACTCTCTTCGCTAGTATGTGAGCAGAATATCAACCTTCGCCAACTCTCACTGCTTAAAGCGATGATAGAGTACATGAACCAAGCCGTGCTCTCTATTAACTTGGGAAGCTTTATAAAGACATTTACAACGCAATCTGAGATGTCTAAGCTCTTTTTACATTACTTTACTACCAAGTTTCAATTAGAGATACCGTCTCGTAACAAAAAGCTTAAAGAGATAGAAGAGGTAATCGAGGCCCATATTAAAAGTGTTCCTAATATTACCGATGATAAAATCTTAAAACTCACTTTTGCACTGCTTCAGTCAATGTTACGTACTAACTACTTTTCAAACCAAGAGGCTATCGCCTTTAAGATCAATACAAAGACCTTCTCTATTAACCTCAAGGGTCTACAGCCACAAATCGAGACCTTTGTCTTTCATAAAGACTTTTCTGGTGTCCATCTTCGTATGTCAAACGTATCTCGTGGTGGCTTAAGATGGAGTGATAGACATGAGGATTTCCGGACAGAGATCAAATCGCTAATGATCACCCAAGAGGGTAAAAATGCCATTATTATCCCTGATGGTGCCAAGGGTGGTTTTGTCATCCACCGTGACAAAAAAGAGATATCTAAAGCCTTTTTCAAAAAGGTCTACTCAAACTTTATCCATAACCTCCTTGACTTGGTTGACAACCGAGTAGATGGTAAAGTAGTCAGAGACCCCAACATCGTCGCCTATGACGATGAAGATGCCTATTTTGTAGTTGCTGCAGACAAAGGAACAGCTGCGATGAGTGATGTAGCCAATGCCATCGCCATAGAGCGAAACTTCTGGCTTGGTGATGCTTTTGCAAGTGGTGGCTCTAATGGTTTTGGTCATAAAGAGCTTGGTATCACAGCTAAAGGATCGCTCAAGTCCACCGAACGTTTTTTCTTAGAAAAAGGCATTAACTTTAGAGAAGAGAGCACAACCGTAGTAGGTATTGGGTCTATGAATGGTGATGTCTTTGGTAATGGGCTTTTGGAGTCCAAGCATTTTAAACTTTTGGGTGCTATTTCCCATAAAGAGATCTTCATCGATCCAGACCCTATCCCAGCAACTTCATTCGAGGAACGTCAACGTCTTTTTGTAGCAAAAGATGGCTCTTGGAGTGCCTATAATCGTTCTCTTATCTCTAAAGGGGGTGGGGTGTTTTTACGTAGCGACAAGGCGATAGCACTTTCACCTGAGATGCAAAAGATGTTCCATACCCAAGCGGAGAGTATGAGTGGTGAGACCTTGGCCCGTCATCTTCTCACTATGAAGGTCGACCTTCTTTTCAATGGGGGTGTGGGTACTTATGTTAAACACTCTGAAGAGAGTAATCTTGACCTTGGAGACAAACAAAATGAGGCGGTTCGTATTGATGCAACAGAACTTCGTTGTGCTATTGTCTCTGAAGGTGGTAACCTTGGCTTTACCCAAAAAGCGCGTATAGAGTATGCTATTTCTGGAGGTCGTATCAACATCGATGGTATCGATAATGCAGCAGGTGTAGACACTTCAGACCATGAAGTAAACCTCAAGATCCTGCTCAATATTCTCAAAGAGAAAGCCCTCATCACGGAAGAAGAGCGTACTAACACTCTAAAATCACTCACACAACAAGTGGTCAACATGGTCTTGTGGAGTAACTACAGACAAGCACTTGCACTCTCTCGTGACGAGCAACTGAGCCGGCTCTATCCTGATGACTTTAACCAGACTATAGATATCTTAAGTGAAAATGTTCAAGCCTTTAACCGCCGTGACTTTTTCATTCCTAAAACAGAGAACATGAAAAGTGTTCTAACTAAAGAGGGATGTATTGTCAGACCAATCCTCTCTTCTCTACTCTCATATTCTAAGATCTTTATCACTAAACTACTTTTAGAAAGTACCCTTATTGATGAGAGTTACGCAGTTGATTTTCTTTATAAGTACTTCCCAAAATCTTTTGTCACCGTTTATGAAAATGAAATCAACCTCCACCCACTCAAGCGACAGATCATTGCCACAGCTATTGCGGACACGCTTGTCAATCTTCAGGGTGCCAGCTTCATACATGACTACCAGCGTCTTGGAAACAAAAAGTTTTTGGACAAGATCCGTGCCTATCTCATCAGTAACCAACTCTTTGGCGCCAATGACATCCGTTTTGAGATCTTTAGACAAGACTACATTATGGAACTCACTACCCAATACAAACTTCTTAGCACATTAGAAAGAAGCCTCACCTTCTCCACCAAATGGATGCTTAACTATTTAGACACCGAACAGATAAATTCTGCCCATATACTCGACTATAAAGAGCGTCTGTTTATACTGCTTGATACAATAGAGACTCCTAAAAAAGAGAAGCTATACTTAAAAGACAACAGAGAGTTCAATCACTTTTTTGCTTCCATAGACTATCTCCGCTTTGCAGTTGCCGTAATCATTGTCAAAGAGCACACCGATAACCAGTTTGAAAATGTAGCAACACTCTTTTATCTTATTTTCAGAGAGACTAAGATCATGAGTCTACTTCAGATCCTGGATGAATTAAAACTTCACGCAGATCTAGACAAGGATCTCAAAGGACAGATGCTCTACTTCATTGAGTTTATTGTGGTAAATATCACTAAAAAAGTACTTAGTTTTCAACGTACCAACGAATCACCTGAAGATGCTTTCGCAAACTATCTTGAAAACCATGATGCCCACTACGAGAAGACAATAGAACAGATCAATCACCTTCTAGCTGAAGAGCATAAAGAGATGAAAGTAGTAATAAAGACTATTAATAGATTGATGATGATGGCACTGTAGGAGAAGTCAAAAAAATATGGACACCAAAAGTGTCCATGAAGTTAGATAGTTGTAACGCTTAAAGCTTACCGTCCAAGTGGTCAGCAAGACGCTGCAACTTGCTTTTGTAAGCATCAAGGTCAAACTCTTTAACACGTGCCACACCATCTTCTACTGCTGCCTGAGCAACAGCAGATGCTACATAAACAAGTACACGACGATCAAATGGTGATGGAATGATGTATTCTGGACCAAACTCCATGTTCTCACGACCTTGTGCTTTTTTTACATGCTCCGGTACAGGCTCTTTAGCCAGTGAAGCAAGGGCTTTCGCCGCTGCCATCTTCATGTTCTCCGTGATCTTGCTAGCTCTAACATCTAAAGCGCCACGGAAGATCTGAGGAAAACCTAAAACATTGTTGACCTGATTTGGAAAATCACTACGACCTGTACCAATAATAATATCTTCTCTTGCCGCTTTGGCAACGTCTGGCATGATCTCCGGATTTGGATTGGCACAGGCAAAGATAATAGGATGTTTATCTGACATCTTTTTGACCATATCGCCTGTGATCAGGTTAGGACCACTTAAGCCCAGTACCATATCGGCACCTTCAATAGCATCATCAAGTGTACGGTGAGGTGTCTGCAAAGCAAACGCCTGCTTGTACTTGTTCAAGTCAGTACGTTCATTATGCACAACACCTTTAGAGTCTAGCATGATGATGTTTTTGACTCCAAACTTTTTATACATATTGCCACAGGCGATAGCCGCTGCACCGGCACCAATAATAACGATCTTGACATCCTCCACTGTCTTGCCACTCATCTCCATAACATTCATCAAACCTGCAGTTGTGATCACTGCTGTTCCATGCTGGTCATCATGAAAGACTGGAACGTCACAGATCTCTTTAAGACGCTCTTCGATCTCAAAACATTTAGGCGCTTTGATATCTTCGAGGTTGATACCACCAAAACTGTCAGCGATAGCAGCAACGACCTGGATGATCTCTTCAGTGTCTTTAGTGTTAAGCTCGATATCTACCGCATCAACATTTGCAAATGACTTAAAAAGAACACCTTTACCTTCCATAACTGGTTTTCCAGCGATATGGCCTATGTCTCCAAGTCCAAGTACTGCAGTACCGTCACTGACAACAGCAACAAGGTTCCCTTTGTTAGTGTACTCGTAAGCTTTTTCAACATCGTCCTGGATCTCCAAACAAGGGAAGGCAACACCCGGTGAATATGCCATAGAAAGTTTGTCTACCGTATCACACGGTTTTGTAAGCAGTGTACCTGTCTTTCCAGCAGTATCAAACTCGCCTTTTGCTCTGTGGTACTCTAATGAGTCTTCTTTGAATGTCTCTTTGTTCATGGGTAATCCTTTATATAATTTGTGTCTGTTAACTTAACGCTTCAACCGCATGGTTAATACGCTTGATCGTCTCATCTTTTCCTAAAACAGCCATAACGCTGTCCATACCTGGTCCACCCATAGCACCTAAAAGTGCTACGCGCAGTGGCATACCTATCTTCCCAAAACCAATCTCCATCTCAGCGACTAAAGCTTCCATTGCTGCATGAAAATCTGATGGAAGATGTAGCTCTGTTGTACTTTCTAACTTTGAAACAAATGCCTTTAGTACTTCTTTCGCATCACCTTTAAAAGCTTTTTTAACTGCTTTTTCATCATATGATTCAGGTGCGTTCAAAATAGCTGGAACCATCTCTGCCAACTCTTTCATGTTTTTAGCACGTTCTTTCAATGCATCTAACAAAAACTCTTTTTTATCATGACCTTCAACATCAACACCATACTCTTTTAAAAGTGCTGCAAGTTTCTCATTGCTACTGTTTTTGATGTAGTGTCCATTTAACCAGTCAAGCTTGTCTACATTGTAAATAGAGGCAGACTTATTGATGTTCGATGGATCAAACAGTTCTATCATCTCATCCATACTGAAGATCTCTTGATCGCCATTACTCCAACCCAAACGGACTAAGAAGTTTAGCAGTGCCTCTGGCAGGTAACCCATCTCTTTATACGCCATAACATCTGTTGCACCATCACGTTTTGAAAGTTTTTTACCACTTGCATTATGGATCATCGGCACATGATAAAACTTAGGTAACTCAAAACCTAAAGCCTCATAGACAACCATCTGTTTCGGCGTGTTAGAGAGATGGTCATCTCCACGGATCACTTCGTTAATACCCATCAGTGCATCATCGATCGCTACGACAAAGTTATAGGTTGGAGAGCCATCACCCCGTGCAATAATAAAGTCGTCTAAGATATCTTCTGCCTGAAAACTCACACGACCTTTGATCCCATCATCTATCACAATCTCACCTGTCATAGGTGCCTTAATACGAATTACAGGCTCTATACCTTCAGGAGGTGTCCCCTCAAAGTCACGGTAACGGCCATCGTAACGGGTACGCTCTTTATTTGCCATCTGTGTCTCACGAAGTTCCGTTAGCTCATCTTTACTCATGTAACACTTATAAGCCTTACCTTCATCAAGAAGTTGCTTTATATACTTAGCGTAGATCTCGTCTCTTTGAGATTGGTAGACGATGTCGCCATCATGTTCTAGTCCTACCCACTTAAAAGCTTTAACAATCGCCTCAGCAGCAGCCTCAGAATTACGGCTTTTATCTGTATCTTCAATGCGCAACACAAACTTACCGCCATTACGACGGGCCCACAAATACGAAAGCAGCGCTGTTCTAAGCCCTCCAATATGGAGATAACCTGTCGGACTTGGTGCGAAACGTGTGACAACCATGATCTACCCTTTTGAAACGTCGTTACCGTTTCTCTAAAATTATGATGGAATTTTAGCAAAAAAGCGCTTTATAAGTAGACTTTTTAGTTGTATTCAGATTTTCGAATATAGATACATTACTTTGCTTCTTAAACTTTAGAGCTTTCTGTTAGATTTAAGTAGGTAAAATACCGCTAATTATTAACATTTTAAGCGAGCTTTTTTTTGAAACTATTTTTACTCCCTTTACTTTTTATGATCACACTTTATGCAGAGACTATTGACGGGGTTGCTATTGTGGTTAAAGACCAGGTCATCTCTCTTTACGACATCACCACGACTATGAAAGAGAACAACATCCCTCAAGAACAGGCCATCGAAATACTGGAGCGCCAAAAACTTGAAGCAATTGAAATCAAAGAGCGCCATATCACTGCCAGCAAACAAGAGGTCTTTGAAGACATTCAACGTATGGCGGAACAGAACAAGATGAGTGTCATACAGCTTTATCAGGCCATCCAAAGTTCTCAAGGCCTGAGTGAAAAAGCACTAAAAGAGAAGATAAAAGAGAAGATCCTTAACCAAAAGCTCTACAATGCCATCGCGTTTTCTCATCTAGAACAGCCTAATGACGAAGAGATCCAGGAGTACTACGAACTACATAAACAGGAGTTTGTAAAGTCCTCCTCATATACTGTACTCATCTACCAATCAGCGGATTCTAACCGCTTACAAGAAAAAGTAGACAACCCTATGTTCTACTCACCAGAAGTTACCAGCGAAGAGCGTACCTTTGAATCAGGAAAAATGAACCCACGTCTACAAGAGCTTTTAGAAAGCACACCTGTTAACAATTTTACGCAAGTGCTTCCTGCTCCAAATGGTGGCTTTATGAGTTTCTACATCAAAGAGAAGGGCGCTTCTGGAACGCCAGACCTTGAAGCTATTCGTCCTCAGATCTCTAATGCTTTGATGGGGCAAAAAAGAGAGACTATCTTAAAAGATTATTTTGACCGTCAGCGGTTAAATGCTGATATTAAGGTGATTCGTCTTCCTCAGAATTAGACACGCTGTTATTGATACTAAATTATTTCAAGTCTAAAGCAGTCACAGAACCATCTTTTGTATTGATACGGCTCCAATTGTTAGCGCTAGGAGTTTATTGGAATTGGGATGAAAGCGGGTAGCTTTCACCTAAATCAATGCATTACTACAAAACGTCACTCCGGACTTTATCCGGAGTCTACTCCTTTTGCTCTTTGGACTTATTCCTTTCACTATTTCATTATTCAAACGCCATAGTATTTGACCAAACTAGTCCCCTCTTGACAATAATAGTGATGGGTTCAACTTTTTCTCTTTGCCTTGCCAAAGAGCAAACCTTGAGGAAAAAGAGAAAGACGCTGTTGTTGATAGACAGTAACGTTCAGTCTAAAGTAAAAACTCATATGTTTTTTATACTGCTACGGCTTTAGTTGTTATTGCTAGGAGTTTGTTGTAATGGAGATGAAAGCGGGAGCTTTCACTTAAATCGATGCGTTAGCGCTTGAGCTCTTCTCTAGCATCTACAAAGCCGAACGGAGTTTTATTTCTGCCGTTAAGAAAATGACATTGTTGGTAGCAAATTAAAGTTTCAAATATCAAAGAATTGAAAAATGTAAAAAGCAAGAGGAGTAGATTCTGAATCAAGTTCAGAATGATAGAGCGAAAAGAGTGGACTCCGAATCGAGTCCGGAGTGATGACTTTCATCAAGAGTAGAAAAGGTTAAAAAGGAAAGCTAGTGAATGCTAGCCTGATTTTTAGCACTTTTAGTATCTACCCAAATATTAGGAGTAGACCCACCAGGTGTTAAAAAGATCTTAGCATCTTTGTTAACACGAAGTGCTTCATTAAACTTCCCTTGAACCTGAATCTGCTCAAGCTGCAGAAGTTTTGTTGTTAATGACTGAGATATAAGCTTGTTTGCCTTAGCTTTTGCATCTGCTTCGATGGTAATAGCTTGCGCCTTACCTTGAGCAGCGATCTTAACCGCATCGGCTTGACCTTGCGCCTGAGCTGCACGCTTTAATGCCTCTTGCTTCGCTTTTTGAACCTCTTGTTCTGCTTGTTGAACTTGCTGCTTTGCCAACTGCACACGCTCGATCTGATCTTTTACTTTTGTTGGAAGCACGATCTCACGAAGTTGTACGGACTGTAGCTCTGCAGGTGTATTTTTAAGACTTGCAATACTTTTACGCATACCTACTTCAATAGCAGTAGCAATAGCATTACGCTCCGTAGGAAGTGCTTCTGCCTCATAGTTACCAATAACGTTACGAACAACATCACGAACAACAGGATTAATGATCTTCTCCTCCCAGCTAAAGCCCCAGTTAGAGATCGTCTGAGCAGCATGTTCTGCATTAAGACGGTACTGAATCGTAATCTCGATGCTAACAGGAAGACCACGCTTGTCCAGAACCGTGATCGCCGGTTTGACTTCGATACCTTCACCCGCACCTGCATTACGCTCAATACGACTTGCATAGTTAATAATACGTACTTTTGTATCTACAATATAAACTTTTTGAATCCCAGGCATGATAAAGTGAAGACCTGGAAGCATTGCTTGTGCCTCATATTTACCATTAGTTGCCAAGATACCGCGCTCACCCTCGGTGATCACAACAAAAGGTTTAGCAAGGATCAACAAAAGGAAAATACCACCAATAAAATAGAAGATCGTAGCTTTTCCACCGCCAAAATTGAAATCCATTTTTGGTGGTTTTGGTACATTGAAACCATTATTATTGTTTGAGCTTCCGCCACCGTTTTTCTTCTTGTTGAAGTAGTCGTTCATATCTGATGCCATTAAGACTCCGTTATTTTCGTTGTTTTTGTTCATGTCTATACGTAAGTCAAGTAATGATCATACTTTTCAATACGGCCAAAGACCATATCAAAGTATGTTGATTGGATTTTTTCAGTTAGTGGTCCACGTGAACCACCTCCTACAACACGGCCATCGATCTCACGTACCGGTGTAACTTCTGCCGCGGTACCTGTTAAAAAGGCCTCATCTGCAATATAAAGTTCTTCACGAGTTATACGGCGACGTACCACTTCGATCCCCATGTCTGTTGCTAACTCAATAACCATCTTCTGAGTAATAGACTCAAGAGAGTTGTCACTTGGCGGTGTGATCAAAACACCATCACGGATCATAAAAAAGGCTGCACCTGTCGCTTCTGCAACATAGCCTTGATCATCTAATAAAAGACCTTCATCATAACCACACTCTATCGCTTCATACTTCGCCATCTGTGAGTTAAGATAGTTAGCCGTAGCCTTTGCCTTACCCATGTTCGAAGTGTTAGAAGGACGGTTGATAGAAGAGATCTTCAGACGAATTCCACGTCTAAGACCTTCTTCACCCAAATAAGCGCCCCACTCCCATGCGGCTAACACCGTCTCAACAGGAGCCTCTTTATGATAAACACCCATAACGCCGTAACCTAAAAATGCAAAAGGGCGAATGTAAACATTGTCACCTTCGAACTCGTTTTTCTTAACAAGATCGATCTGCGCTTGGTTGAGCTCTTCTACGGTGTAAGGGATGTCTATCAAGGTCATTTTAGCTGACTCTAATAGACGTTTTGTGTGATCATTCAGACGAAAGATCGCATAACCTTTGTCTGTTTTGTACGCTTTTGTTCCCTCAATAACACCATTTCCATAGTGGAGTGTGTGTGAAAGAACGTGGGTCTTAGCGTCGTCCCAAGGAATGAATTTACCGTTCATCCAAATAAGTTTTGCTGCATCCATAATTGTTGTCCTGCTCTTTATATAATGGTGTGGATTTTAGCTGAAATGTGATTAGGTTCTTGTTAATATTTAGGTTTTAGTTTTTGGAAGTTGTTATTGTTTTGAGATACTTAAATTGGATAACGCCTCGTTATTGAAATTTACTCTATTTTGTACAAAAGCTCCCTCTTTATTTGAACTATTGCACCCCGAACTTTTTCGCTCTGTCGCGTCAGAGAGATAGTTTTCGAGAAAAAGAGAGAGACGCTGTTGTTGATAGGATGTAACTTTCAACCTAAAGTTATAACAACACCGTTCTTTAAACTGCTACGGCTCAAACTGTTAATATCAGGAGTTTGTTGTAATGGGGATGAAAGCATATACTTTCACTTTAATCAATGCGTCACCTTTTGCTCTTTTTCTCTAGCATCTGCAAGGCCGAACGGAATTCTCTTTTTAGCGTTAAGGAAACGGCATTGTTTGAGCGAATAGCGAGTTTGTCGTTTTTAGCTAAAAAGAGAATGTAGTGAGGGAAGTCGGTAGCTACCGACCCTGAAGCCCGCTAGAGACGATTTTTCTGTTTCTCTTTTTCTCGGGTGAAAAAGAGAAAGAATGGGAAGATAAAGGTTAAATATCCAAAAAATACGATGGCAGATATCAACAAAAAAGAAAGAAGCAGTTTGTCTAGTACTTTAGACCAACCTCTTTCAAGGCTTTATTGATGTTCCGCATCTGCTGATTTTTATCACGACACCAATCCGGAGAGATCAAACTGCTATCATTGATGCCAGCAGTCATCCGCTGCACACTTATGTTTTTAGGCTTCATCACAAGTGCCTGTGTCAAGACATCTAGATAGCCCTCTTCACTAATCGGAGTAAACTCACCACGGGCATATTCATTGGCCAAAGCCGTACGTTTGACCACATAGAGAGAATGGTACTTCACAGAGTCTATGCCCCATTCGTACGCCTCTTTTGCCGTATCTAACATCATCTTTTTGTCTTCACCTGGAAGACCAAAGATCAGATGTCCACAGACATTAAGGCCCGCCTTTTTAGAACGTAT
This sequence comes from Helicobacteraceae bacterium, assembly GCA_015493495.1. Classification (GTDB taxonomy): domain Bacteria; phylum Campylobacterota; class Campylobacteria; order Campylobacterales; family Sulfurimonadaceae; genus Sulfonitrofixus. Next base: position 23,457 of record WGDB01000120.1, read on the forward strand.
GATCCACTCTTTGACATTTTGTGAATCATGTCCGCGGTTGATCTTTTCTAAAGTCTCATCGTAGATCGACTGAATCCCAAACTCGATCCATATCTCTTTTGTCTTTGCCAACTCTGCAAGATAGACTAAAGTCTCATCGGTAATAGAGTCAGAACGTGTTCCAATACTCAGACCCACTACATCATCAAAACCAAGTGCTTTTTCATAGAGTGCTTTGAGGGTATCAAAAGGTGCATAAGTATTGGTAAAAGATTGAAAGTAGACCAGAAACTTTGTGGCACCATACTCTCTTCGCAGGCGGGCACTCAGTGCATCAAACTGCTGTTGGAGTTGCAAGAGTTGTTTATCTAGGTAAGGGTTCTCTACAGAGTCCAGATTTAAGTAAAAACCCTTCAGCTCTTTAACTTCATCAGTGCTCGCACTAAAAGAGTCATTTTCACAAAAAGTACATCCGCCCTTAGCCACTGTACCATCGATGTTAGGACAGGTAAATCCGGAGATATTAATACCCACTTTATAAACACGCTCGCCAAACTTGTTACGTAAATAGCTACCGTATGTAAAGATCTGTTCTGTTTTCAAAAAAGATACTTAAATAATGTATTCGCCGGTGAAACAGGCCGTGCAGTACTCTGTTCCATCCGAATTAACACTGCGCATCAAAGCATCATTACTCAAAAATGCCAAAGAGTCAGCACCGATATAGTCACAGATCTCTTGTGTACTCATGTTCGCTGCGATTAGTTTGTCTTTGTCCGGTGTGTCTACACCATAAAAACATGGATCCGTTGTAGGAGGACTGGAGATGCGCATGTGCACTTCTGCTGCCCCTGCCTCTTTTAACATTCTAATAATACGACGTGAGGTTGTACCACGAACGATAGAGTCATCAATGACAATGATCTTTTTATCCTTGATAAGGTTAGTAATCGGTGAAAGTTTCATCTTTACTTTCAAGTCACGCATCTCCTGAGTCGGCTCAATAAAGGTACGACCAATGTAGTGATTACGCATGATCCCCATCTCAAAAGGAATCCCACTCTCTTGGGAATAACCAATTGCCGAAGGAACACCACCATCGGGGACAGGAACAACCATGTCCGCATCTACCGGCTGCTCTTTAGCCAGTTCAATTCCCATATTTTTACGTTTTTGGTAAACATTTTGACCATAGACCTGAGAGTCAGGACGGGCAAAATAGACATACTCGAAAATACAGTGTTTTGGTGTAGCCTCATAGACCTTGATAGACTGGGGTGCCTTTCCTTTTTCAAAGATCAGCATCTCACCCGGCTCGACTTCACGAATATACTCTGCACCAATAAGATCAAAGGCACAGGTTTCAGAAGCGACCACATAACCGTCACCTACTTTACCAAGACTCAAAGGACGAAAGCCAAAACGATCGCGCATTGCGAACATCTTGGAACGGCTCAAAAATACTAATGAAAATGCGCCCTCTATCTTTTTGACCGCATCAACAATACGGTCTTTTAGTTTGAGTTGTTCACTTCGAGCGATCAGGTGAATAAGATTTTCAGTGTCCATAGAACTCTGGAAGATCGCCCCCTGCTTAATAAGCTCTTGACGTACTTCTTGATGGTTTGTAAGGTTACCATTATGAACAATAGAGAGTTGTCCAAGGTCGTAGTTTGCGTGTACCGGTTGCGCATCCAAGATCGAGTCATCACCTGCAGTAGAGTAGCGAGTATGACCAATCGCCATATGCCCTTTAAGTGTTTCCAGCTTCTCTTCATTAAAAACCTGTGTTACAAGACCTCGATCTTTAATAGTGTGAAGACGTTGACCATCTCCCGAGCTAATACCCGCTGCTTCTTGACCGCGATGCTGAAGGGCATGGAGTGAGAAGTAAGCAAGTTTAGATGCTTCTTCATGATTAAAGATACCGACTACCGCACATTTTTCATTGATATTTTCGCGCATTATTTTTCCTCTACAGTTCTAAACAGTCAGCGATACTGTAAAGTCCGCTCTCTTTTGATATCAGCCATTGCGCCGCACGTATTGCACCCTTGGAAAAGGTATTGCGGCTGGTTGCAGTATGGTTAAGTTCAATAAACTCACCATCATTGTAAAAGCCTACTGTATGACGACCAACAATGTCACCGCCACGTAAGGCCATAACCGCGATCTCATCTTCACTGCGCTCGCCAATATTTCCATTACGTCCACTGACACGAACACGATCAAGGTCAAGTCCACGGCCTGCTGCTGCAGACTCAGCAAGTGTCAATGCTGTTCCGCTAGGAGCATCTTTTTTATGTCGGTGGTGCATCTCAACCACTTCAATGTCGAAACCTTCGAGCTTTTTAGCCGCTAGATTCACTAACTTACTGAGCATCGCTACACCTAAAGACATATTGGTAGCGTGAAGTACCGGCATCTGCTCACTTACTGTCTTAAGCAAGTTAAGTTGGTGCATATCAAAACCTGTTGTGCCGGAAACGATAGGCTTAGGGTTTTTAAGGGCTGCTTCAAAAAGTTGCTGTGCTGCTTCTGGTAGTGAAAAGTCTATAACAATGTCACACTTCTCTAAAAAAGAGGTCACATCATTAGTAACTGTAATGCCATCCGCTAAAGGAAAGTTCAACTCTTTACGAATATGGATCACAGAGACTTCAATACCCTCTGTAACAGCAATGTCATCAATCAACAGACGTCCAACACGTCCACTCGCCCCATAAATACCTGCTTTAATCATCTACTTCTCTCTACTTATTTTTTACGCTGTCAACGTAATGGATAACATTAACACCAGCAACAGCACCATCACCGGCAGCTGCTACAACTTGTTTAGGTGCCTCGATGCGGATATCTCCCGCCGCAAAAAGACCTGGTGTAGATGTCTTCATACGAAGATCTACGATCACTTCACCTGCCTCATTCATATCACAAATAAAGCTGCCGTCTTCTTTTTTAAGGACACCGTTGTTCACGTTCATCCCAACAAAAGTAAAGACACCAGGAACATCGATCTGACGATCGCCTTCAGGCTGTTTCACGCTCAAACCTGTCACACCCATCTTGTCACCAAATACTTCATTAATTGAAGCATTTAAAACCAACTCTATATTTTCTGTGTTCATAACACGTTCTACAGTGTTTGGTGCCGCTCTAAAAGTATCACGACGGTGTACTATGTATACCTTTGAACAGATGTTTGACAGATAGATCGCCTCTTCAAGTGCTGTATCACCACCACCGATTACTGCAACCTCTTTACCTTTGTAAAAAAAGCCATCACAAGTAGCACAGGTAGAGACACCTCGGCCAAAGAACTCATCTTCGCCTTTAAATCCTGCACGTCTTGGTGTAGAACCTGTACCAATAACTACAGAAAGAGCATCTATGGTGTCACCGTTTTCTTTTGTAATCGTAAAAGTACCATCTTCATTATGTGCCACATTGGTCACTTCAGACATATCATGCTTAAGCCCAAAACGTTGACACTGTTCAGGCCATGGCATCATCAAGTCCATTCCCGTGATCTCACCCGTGACACCAGGATAGTTCTCTATCTCAGAACTGTTAGTAATCTGTCCACCAGGCATCCCTTTTTCAAACATCGTAACATTTGCTAAACCACCACGCGTCGTATAAAGACCCGCCGTAAGACCCGCAGGCCCACCACCAATAATTGCACAATCTAACATAGTTATATCCTTGAAAATAGAGATCTTAAAATTACTAAAATAATACCCATTTACTACTAAAGAGTCTCTTTGTAAATATGATTAATAAGTTTAGAGAAAGGTTTCGACGATGTTGAATTATGAAAAGATAGCGAAGCGTATCTGAGAAAAGGATTATGTTAGTAGATAATTAAAAAGTTGTAGATTTGGTGTAAGTTGTGCTGGATGTGATTCCGATAGCGTACGTTGGTACGCCGAGTGATGAACTCCGGTGCAAATTGCGCCGAAGCTACATCTTTTTATAGGAAAGAGTTGATCTTTGCTGCAAATGCATCTTTAGAAGCTGCACCTACCATAGTATCTACCTGCTGACCATCTTTAAAGAAGATGATAGTAGGAATAGAACGCACACCGTACTTAACTGCGATATCTTGCTCTTCATCAGTGTTAACTTTAACGATCTTAGCTTTACCGTCAAACTCTTCTGCTAGTTCTTCAACTACAGGAGCGATCATACGACAAGGTCCACACCATGGTGCCCAAAAGTCTACCATTGTTACGCCTTCTGCTACTGTTGCGTCGAAATCTGCTGCTGTTGCTTCAATATATTTAGCCATAGGAATTACCTCTTTTTTTGAAATTATAAATATTATTATATCTGTTCAGCAGTAAATAGTTCATTTATTCTCTTTTACTGCTTGTTATAACCATTTAAGTGTTACTTTTAGATATAAATCGGAGAAATTTTATCTTATTTAAAAATTGCAATCAATCTTTGCTAAAACTATTTTATTTTCTTAAGATTATCACAAGGTTTATAGAAAATAAATATCCTACGAGGCAAGCCTATTCAGCTGAACGCTGAATTTTCTCGTAAACTCGAAACGGGGTATTTAGGTTGAATCTTTATTTTTATACATACGACCCAAGGGTCGGGGAATTAAACCCTAGTCTAAACGACCGATTAAAGGGTAATGTTTTCCAGAAGTGTCACCTCGTCATCAGTAACAATAACAGCATCTATACAGTACGTTATATCCAGTTGATGCTTTTTCATATAAACATCAACAGTTCGTAGAAACTTCTTCATCTTTGCAGGGGTAATATTTTGAACTGCTATCTCATAGCTATAAGAACTTTTCACCTCTATAAAGTGCAAGACCTCATTTTTCATTGCGATAATGTCGATCTCGCCAAAGCGGCTGGAGACATTACGGTCTACCATAGTAAACCCCCGGCCCTGCAGATACTCTACTGCGCGTTGCTCTCCAATATCTCCAACTGCTCTGCTCATCTTATGATGCTACAGGTATCACTTCGACTTTTATCGTCTTGAAGGCTGCCGTCAAGATGACTTCATCACGAGCATCACCAAAAAGTGCATTGATCTTAGACTTGGCATGATGGAAGGTCGAAAAGAGTGTTTTTGGCTGTACTTTGTCGGTGATCTTGATCGTCAGCGGTGTCGTCTCACCAAACTCACTTCTAAGAATTACCTGCTCACTTGTAAAGTCTGCGGCATCCGCTTCACAGACAAGTAAGATATCTTCATCATAACGTTTCATCAAGTTTTCACTACGTGACGTCTGCGCTGCGTTATTATAGTGTGCTAATGTTCTTCCTGTAGAGAGGTGATAACCCGTCAGCTTCTTCTCCATGATCTCTTTGATCATCCCACGAAGTTTGTACTGGTTGTACTTGAAGCGACCAAGACCATCATCTGTACGGAAGTCGAGCTGATGCAGTATCGGAGTGTCTTCTGTATGAACTGGCCACTGAAGTCCACGTTTACGGTGCTTTTCAAGTCTGTGATAATCAGCCCCGCTAAAACGTCTATAAGCTACTTTTTGGACCTCTTCCCAAACCTCTTTAGATGAAGCATAGTTATAGTCTCCCCCCATTTTGTTGTCAAGCATCTGTAAGATTTCCCAGTCATCAGGAAGATCAGACTTGACGAGAGGCTGTGAAAGGTGTAGACGACGCATCGCATTGACATAAACACCGGTCTTTTCATACGCTGACTTCACCCCCACCACGATGTCTGCACGCTTGGCGATGTCCGTCATAAACAGCTCTTGAACAAAGATCATGTCAAGCTTTTCAAATGCCTTGTCGATTTTGTTTAGGTTCGGATGGATGTGTGTCAAGTCTTCACCGATATTCAGAACAACCTTTACTCTGTCTTCCAACATCTCATCCACGAGCTGCGGTGTCATAAGACCCACCTCTTTTGGTGTCTGATAGTCAGGATCATAGTAAGGGAGCATTCCCATGTCACAAGTTCCTTGAACATTGTTCTGTCCACGAAGCGGCATAAGACCTGCACCCGGCTTACCGATATTACCGGTCATCAACGCCAAATGCACCATCGCCATAACTGCATAGCTGCCATCTATATGTTCAGTAATACCCAGTCCCCAAAAGATCATCGACTTTTTGAGAGCATACTCACGCGCCACTTTACGGATCATCTTAGAGAGGTACTCATACCCCTCGATCTCTTTATAATAATCAGGATTGGCATAAGGATCGTTCATGATCTTAGCTTTAAAGTCCAAAAATCCTGTTGTTCGGTCAGCCACAAAACTGTCATCATATAACTCTTCATCGATAATGACATAAGCGAGCATATTAAGGGTCAAAAGGTTCGCTTCATGCGGCATAATCGCCTTGTATTTAGAGAAACGGTGCAGTTTGATCTCTCTAACATCAAACACGGCGAGGTTATCATGCTCTCGTGACACATCGATAATACGGTTCGCGATGATAGGGTGTGCCTCTGTTGTATTGGAACCAATGACGATCATAAACTCACAGTTGTAGATGTCATTATAAGGGTTGGTAGCAGCACCTTCACCAATGGTCACACGCATCCCCGAAAGTGATGGCGAGTGACAGACACGTGCACAGTTATCAACATGAGGAGAATCTAGTGTATGGCGTGTAAATTTCTGAAAAAGATAAGAGCTCTCACAAGAGGTTCTCGCCCCACCAATAGAACAGATGGACTTACGACCATAATTCTTTTGTGTCTCTTTCATCTTCATCGCACACGCCGTCGTGGCAGCATCAATATCAGTCTCATACCAAGTCTCGTCGAAATCAACTAAAGAAGAAGCTACTGCCTCTTTAATGGCAGGGTTTTTTTCTAAAAAGCTTTTACGGATACGTGGTATGCGCAGACGGTCATCTGCATCCACAAAGTCATAGCCGTACTTCCCTTTGATACAGAGCTTACCCTGAGAAACAACCCCGTCCGGATGGGCAAAGATCTTAACGATCTTGTTATCTTCAACATGAGCAGCAATATCGCACCCCACCCCACAATATGTACATACGCTGTCTATAGTTTCCATGTGTCACCCTAGTTCTGAAATAGTTAAGTCTAGCATCTACTGATATTACAATTCACTATTTTAGCGCTTAGTTTACAGTGAAGTGACTTAATAAGATTGGAAGTAGATTGAGAAGGGAAATGATTAATGCTTATGTAAGTGTATCTCTTTCAGACCTTTTTTGAATTCATTTTGATTATCGATCTTAGAAGCTTTTCTTCCAGCATCTTTCAAGCTCTGTTAAAAACGCAGATACTTCAAAATGCTCTACTTTATAGGCTTTTATCTCATTTGACACCTTACCAATAGCTTGCAAACATACGTCTATTATTTCAGTGTACTCACGAGTACTCAAGCCACAACTATGTTTGGCAAAGAGCTTATAGGTTTTCTCTTTCCACCACAGTTTGGCACCACTCATCTTCAGTGCCGGTATGTCTTTTTTGATGTAAACGGTTGTTGTAATGACATCATATATCGGTGAAAGTCGTGCATCCTCAAAATCATTTTCATAGAGGACACCATAGTTTTTAAGGTGTCCATCTCCATTTTGAAGTAGATGGTTCATAATTAGTGCTTTGAAAAATGTCTTGAGTGCCTCTTTTCTCTTTTGTGGCGGTATGACATCTTTGATGACACGAACGATCTCTTCATAGCTTCCTTCGTACTTATCATCTGTTCCTCTTGCTGTCAAAACACACATATCTTCAAACCCAAGGTACTTGCCATCTTCTTGAACATCAAAACGTTTTATGATAAACATAGATCGGTCATCACTAAGGTAAAAGTCAGGCGTTTCCAAGCCTGCATGCTGCAAGGCTCTCATACAGAAGTATTCATTAAGTGCCAGTTCGGGATACTCTTTTTCCCATGACTTGACGATGTAATGCTCAAACTTCATAGTGTTTTTGTTCTGTGCACTGAGCAAAAGCTTAGGTTGAACACCTGAGACACCAGAACGTATGGAGAAGCACTGCATCAACTCTTCAAAAAGGTTGGCAGTCGAGGTGGTTAAGATATCTTCGAGTACCAAGGCTTCTTCATCTTCTATGATCTTGTTAAACTTTACACGTCCAAGCATATAAGGTCCGATAAGTCTTAAGAAGTTAAGATCATCCATCTTCTCTATTTTTGAAAAATGGTTTTTGATGACCTCTTTAAGCACACCTTCGGGCATATTCATCTGAAAGACAGGATGCAGTGTCTTAGAGTTCCAGCTTGCTTTTCTTATAGGCATAGTCAGTGAGACTACAGCACTGCTAGCAGGCAAGTAGTTAAAGACGTACTGATCATTTTCAAAATCCAAGATACCGTTCTCACGCTTGTTGACATAGACCTGGAGTGTTCTATCGCTCATCTTGCAACTCCTCTAAAGTTTTCGGACCACCTTTTTCTCGTAAGCAAAACTCCATCCCTAAAAGGTCTAAGATCATCTCTACTTTTTTGATCCCGACTTCATCTATGAAGCCATTTTCTATTTTACTGATGGTGCGTTTGGTAATGCCCGAATAGTTCTCCAGGTCAGCTTGTGACCAGGCTTTCTCTTTTCGGAGTTGTTTGATGTTTTGACCGAGATCTGTAAGTGTCATTTTTATTCTCTTAAGATGAATTATACTTCATAATTTTACCATAGAACTATAAATATGAAGTATTCTTCTTACTACTTCCAAAAGGTCCATTATTAAAAGATACACATTAAAGGGCATCTCTAATGCTATTAATTAAATGATTTTTGTTTCTAGTGCTTAACATTTTTATATTTTTTCAAAATTGCATCACATCTTTAAAGAAGAATGTTTATATAAGTGTATACCTAAAGTAGCACATACACCACTAACATCTTTACAAAATCTTCTTGGATCTCTATAGTGCAATAATGACGTTTATAAAGATGTTAGAACTTTGAGTTAAGAGCATGTTTATTTACACTGATGCTAACAATAAGTGAAAATTTTTAGAACATATAAACTTTAAATTAATTTTTATAAACAATAATTAATAATTAATAATTAATAAGGTAGGATTCTATTTTAAAGGAGCCTAAATGGATAGAAATACAATAATGGGAGCAGTGCTGATACTTAGCACACTGCTTTTGAATGGTTGTTTAAATAACTCGGATACAAAGAACATACAAAAGGATAGTGGGAGAACAGTAGATGTAGCACAAATTACGCAATTATCAGCTAGTGAAAACATTTATACTTCGGCTTCTATAAATGACGGGAGTACTATTTTATTTGGAGGAGATAATGGGCTAACTTTTACCTCAATCTCGAATAGGGATCCTATGATTTCTAAAAGTTCCAAACATCTGTTTTTTGATATTCCAACGTTTTCATCTAATGATACAGATATAAAACAAAGCAGTGCACTGAATACAGATGCTAACAAGAGTAAAGTTAAAATATACAGTATTTGTAATGTGGCCAATAGTCTCTATATTGGAGGAAAATTTGCATTTGTAAATGGTGTTAAAAAAGACAATATTATCAGATTGACTTCATCTGGCGCTATTGATGATGATTTTAATGCAAGTGTTGAAGGTTCTGTTTATAAGATAATTAAAACAGATACAAATATCTTTATAGCAGGTGCATTTGGCTCATATAATGAAAAATATGTACATAGTATTGCAAAATTAGATTTGATTGGAACTCTTGATGAATCGTTTAACCCTTTTGCAGATTATATGATAGCACGTATTAATGATATAGCAGTATTGCCAAATGATAAGATTGTATTAGCAGGAACGTTTCTAAAAGAAGCCAGTATAGAAGACCAAAATTCTAGCATGGAAGAGTTGATTCAAAAAACGAGAGCTGTCATTATCTTAAATGTAAATGGTACGATAGATGAATCTCTTTCTGAGAAGTTTGCAGATATAAAGCATGAAGCATATGCAATAGATGTACTTAATGACACCATCTATATTGGTGGAGGATTTGAATTTATTAAAGAAAAGATATCTTTTAATGATTTAGTCGCATACACTATAGAGGGTGATCTTAATACTGACTTTCATATTGGTAAACTTAGTGGTCTTGTTTTTGATGTGAAAGCACAAGACGACAAAATCATATTTGCAGGAGACTTTATTTTAGATGATGATTTAAAAACACGTTCATTTTATATGGTTGATCTTTTTGGTAGTACTGTTAATATTAACAACTTTTCTGTTGATGCAGATATTTATAGTATAGAGATGTACGAGGACAGTTTAGTGTTATCGGGTGCCGGAGACTTTAAATTGAGTGGCAGCCAATATAGCAATAGTATTAGTTTAAAACTTGAGGATTAGGAGATAAAATGAAAAAAATAATAATTGTTTTGTTGGCGGTAAGTTCGAGTGTATTGTTTGCTGGTGGTGGCGGTGGCGGTGGAAAAGCTTTTGGTGGTGAATATAATGAAGATAAATATGCTAATAGTAACAATTCAGATGGAATCATATACATACCTGACACAGCAAATTCCTCATGTGATATGAATATAAAAGTCGCTACCCATTCTTCCGTTCGTTATAGAAGTTGGGTATGGTATGTACACACATGGAAAAGTGGTTATGCAACAACAACAGTGACACAATGCGGAAAACCTGTCGCTATACAAGATTTAGAAATTACACAATTTTCATACTCAGTAGGATCAGTTTCTTATACATATAAACCATCTAATCCACAGTATAACTACGGAGAACAATGGAATAAGGACAACCCTAACGGAGCACTAAATTATATTATGAAAGAAGGAAGTACCAGTGAGCATGGCTCTAATTATATTAAGCTTGGATTAGAAGAAGTAGACGAAACAGGCACAGTCATAACCATTCATCATTTTAAAACGTACTATAAGCCAGCCCAACAAACAAGGGTGTCTAATAAGTGGGGGCCGGGAGATTTAAATTTTGAATTTTAAAATAGTACAAAGTATAGTGTCATTGATGTTGTTAGCTGAAGGTCTTTGTGCAAAAGAGACATTTGTTTCTATAGAAATGGCTTTGTCTGCACATCCTATGAATGACGAGTATAGAATAACTGGTTCAGGAGGGTCTTCTTACACTAGAGGGACGATGAATACTTTTGGTGTGGGTCGGGAAATAGATCTCTCCTCTTTACACAGTCGAATAGAACCTACATTAGGGTATCAACTTTATAGCAATCTATCATATTCTCATATTATTTATTTTGAGTTGCCATTACTATACACATACTCTGTGTTGGGGCAAAAAATTAGTATGGGTCCTTCTTTGAAGTATTTATATATTGCAAAGACGGCTATTAATTCATACAATGGAAATGTCCCTATAGATCAAACAAAAAGTGCTTTTTCATATGGCTTGAAGTTGATGTTAGAAAAAGACAGTTTTGACTTTTATGTGAAGTATGATTATTTGACACATGCAAATTTTAATATCAATACAGATGATGGCAACACTATAAATCAGATAGATATTGATATGGATGGTAGCTATATGGGACTAGGAATACGGTGGAAGTTTTAGCAAAATGCAGTATGAGTTTTATTAACATGCTCCGCACTATGACTATTTTAATTCTGCTAGGTGCTCTATTACAAGCTAATGATACATTTGTAAATTTAAGTATCTCAAAATCATCATTATTGGTTCCTACTGTGGTGACTAACAAGTATTATGGTTCATCAGTAACAATGGCTAACGCTAATGCTTTTGAACTTTCCATAGCGGCTGGACAAAAGTTACATCTTTATAGAATTAATAGTCGTTTTGAACCAAATATTGGCGTGATGGCATTTACAAGTTATGACATCTCTTCTACGGTATTGTTTTTTGAGGTACCATTTATGTATGGATTTTATATATTAAATGAAAGGTTTAGTATAGGTCCGAAGTTGAAGTACCTCTACTTTACAGATATGACTTATACAGATAATGGAAAAGTGCGGAGCCTTGGTGGAAGGTCTTATGGTGCAGGTGGCGTTAGGTTAATGTATGAGCGAAAGGATTTTGACTTTTTTGTTGCATATGAGTATTTGCCAAATGCAACTGCCAACTATGAGGATACCGAGTCTAAATCAGTTATAGATTTTAGTGGTGGTTATGTTGAAGTTGGAATCCGATGGAAAATTTAATGTTACAAAGAAGTAAAATCATCATTCTTCTTTTTATTTTTTTGATTATAGGTATTTACATATACATTGTCCAATATAGTGGGGTTGATGCTACTTCACCTACTGAGAAACAACTTACATATGACACCAAGATATCTAAAAAGTTTCCTACAGCAAAATGGCTAGAAAATGGTGATATTGTCTTTCGTAGAGGTTATGGCGTTGACTCAAATATTGCGGTTAATTTTTCTGATGGAGAAAAGAGATACTCACATGCAGGAATTATTATAAAAGAGAATGATGTTCTATATGTACTTCATTCTGTTGAGGACAAAAAACAAGACTATCATGGTGTTGTAAAGGAGAAACTAAAACTATTTCTTAATAATATGGGTATGTGGGCAGTGTATAGGTATGATTTAGATAAAAAAACTAGAGAAGGCATTACACAATATGCGTTAATGATTAAAAAGTCGAATGTTTCTTTTGATAAAAAATTCGATCTAAATAGTGATGGTTCAATGTACTGTAGTGAGTACATTTATAAGGTTGTTAATAAAGTTTCATACCGTAAAATCATTACAGCAAAAAAAATATTTGCAGGTCGTTTGTTTGTTACCGTTTCTAATCTTTATGAAAATAGGTACAGCATACTTATTGATAGTAGTCATAAAAAATTATACTAAAGCTACCTCCGTATGGTTAGTGATACCATGTTGAGAGTGCAAAAAATCTGTGTCAATTAGATAATTTGGTACAGAAGGAATCACAGATGAAGAATACTCTTTAGTTTAACTTATGTGCACACTACTCAGAAAAAGTGGCTATTACACCACTAAACGATACGGATCATCACTGGTTTTGCTCTCACAAAATCAAGCTTTTCAGAGATGGCGATCACTTTTTGAATATCACCTTCTATTGCAGTATGTGTTGAGAGGAGTAAGTTTACATTTTCTGTTGCAGATGGTCGTTGCAAGATGGTCTCTATGGAGATATTGTTCTCTCCGAAAAGTTTTGTGATCTCTGCAAGAACGCCTGGCTTGTCTGCTACACTGAAACGTATGTAGTACTTGGAGCTGATCTCATCTTGGTTTTTAAGAGTGAGGCCATTTTCTAATGGCTTATCAAAGCCTAGCATAGGAGAAGACTTACCAGCGCGCGCGATGTCAATGATGTTTGCAACTACGGCAGAAGCAGTTGCATCTCCACCAGCACCTGGGCCGTAGTAGAGTGTTTCACCCACTTTGTCACCAATAACACTCACACCGTTCATCACACCATCGATCTTGGCGATCATTTCATCTTTAGAGATCAAAGCAGCGTGAACGCGCAGTTCTACTTCATCACCATCACGTTTAGCAATAGCAAGAAGTTTAATCGCGTAACCAAACTCTTTTGCAAAGGCGATGTCATCTTGAGTCACCTTGTCGATACCCTCAATTAAGATATCTTCAGGCTTAGCATCAATACCGTAAGCTATAGAAGCAAGGATCAGTAGCTTATGCGCCGCATCAAAACCACCCACATCAAAGCTTGGATCTGCTTCTGCATAACCTAACTCTTGAGACTCTTTCAAAATGGCGTCATAAGCAACACCTTCATCTGTCATCTTAGTCATCATGTAGTTACAAGTACCATTCATAATTCCCACAATAGACTCAATGTGGTTTGCTGAGAGACCATCACGAAGGGCGTTAATGATAGGAATACCACCAGCAACACTTGCCTCGTACTCAAAAGGAAGGTCTTTGGCGATGTCTTGAAGTTCATAACGGTGGTAAGCAAGAAGTGCTTTGTTTGCTGTTACAACAGCTTTACCATTTTGTAATGCTGCTTTAACCACCTCAAAAGGCTCTTCTACCCCACCCATCAGTTCAACAACGATGTCGATCTCAGGATCGTTAATAACATCATTAGGATTGTCTGTAAGCTTGATATCAAGACCACGATCTTTAGAGAGGTTTTTAACAACACCCGAGGTAACAACGATCTCACGACCCGCGCGGGCTGTGATCATCTCTTTGTTGTCGTTTAAGATCTTGACAACAGACGTACCTACCGTACCTACACCAATTACACCAACTTTTAGCATCTATTTACCCTCTTCAAACTGTTTTAAAAACTCTTTGATGTTCCGCGCCGCTTGACGGATACGGTTGTCATTTTCTATCAGTGCTATACGCACATAGTTCTCACCATACTCACCAAAACCGATACCTGGTGCCATAGCAACCTGTGCTTCGACCAAAAGACGTTTGGAAAACTCTAATGAACCTAAATGCTCTACACACTCAGGGATCTTTGCCCAGACAAACATACTTGCCTGATTCCGACGGATCTTCCAGCCTGCACGGCCAAAGGCTTCTATGAGTACATCTTGACGGTGGTCATACTTGTCTGTAATGTCTTTAACACACTGCTGATCACCATTAAGTGCAACCGTAGCCGCCACTTGGATCGGTGTAAACATACCATAGTCTAACCATGACTTGATCTTCTGCAATGCACCAATAAGCTTTTTATTTCCGACAAAGAAACCAACACGCCAACCGGCCATGTTATAAGACTTAGAAAGTGTAAATGACTCAACTGCTACATCTTTGGCACCTTCAACTTCCATAATAGAAGGGGTCACATAACCATCAAAAGTGATGTCACCATAAGCAATATCAGAGATAATATAAAAACGCTCTTTTTTTGCCATAGCAACCAGACGTTTATAGAAGTCCAGTGTCACCGTTGCTGTTGTAGGGTTGTGAGGAAAGTTTACCAAGACATATTTAGGACGAGGAGAGCTCTCTTTAAAAACCTTTGCAAGATCGGCTAAAAACTTATCTTCATCGATCTTGTA
>WGDB01000121.1 GCA_015493495.1 Helicobacteraceae bacterium
CTAAGAGTAAACCAGCTCCTAAAAAAACTACAAAAACAGTACAAAAGGTCGCTAAGTATACTGCGAAACCTCAAAAAATAAAAAAGAGCAAGATCCATATGAGTAAAGTAGATATTGCCGGTAAGTGGGTAGCTGATAAAAAAGAGAAAAACGTTACCTTTAAAGTCTATGACAACAACACTTTTGTGTTGGAAGAGCGTAATGATCGTGGTACCTTACTATTAGAGGGAACTTACGAGTATGAGGATGAAGAGTTGATGTTAGAGATCCATAAGATCACATATAATGTCCGTAGTCGTGAAGCGGCTGTTCAACGTATTTATCAGCTCAAGGCTGTCTCTTCTAAAAAGTTGATCCTTTTAGATGAAAAGGGTGAAGTCGCTTACTCTTTTAGACGTTAAGAGAGAGGTTTTAAACTCGAGATGCTAAAATCCTGATACATTTTCTTTTTAGGATATATTTTTGATAGCAAAAGTTAAAAGATACGCAACTACAAACTCTCTTGTACTCTTGGGCATCGGTCTTGGAGTACTTTTTGGTATCTACCTCCCCGAACTTGCCTTACAGCAAAAAGTCATAGGTTCTGCCTTTATCGCATTTTTAAAGATGTTGGTAGTGCCCTTGGTCTTTGCCAGTATTTATACAGCTATTTTAGGATTAGGTTCCCTTGAACATCTAAAGAGTATTGGTGGACGAACGATCGGTCTGTATGTCCTGACAACAGCATTAGCCGTTTTTCTCGCGATAGTAGCAATGAACATCTTTTCTATCGGTGTTCCCGTCAGTAGCGAAGGTCTGGAGTTTGAGAAAGCGGCGACTATAGCGCCATTCTCTTTTCAAGCGATGATACTCAGCTTTATCCCTACCAATGTGTTTTCTTCCTTGGCTAACGGAAAAATGATGCAGATCATTGTCTTTGCTATTCTTTTTGGAGTTGCCTCGCTCTACCTTAAAAAGAGTGAACAAGAGTCTATGAACCAGTTCTTTACTGCTGTCAGTAATGTGATGTTAAAGATGGCGGAGTGGGTCATCTTGATGACACCAATAGGTGTGTTCAGTCTTATCTCTTATGTTATTGCAGAGCAGGGCGTTGATGTTATTTTAGGGCTTTGGTCATATATCTTAGTAGTTGTTGGTGTAATCTTGATCCATGGACTTGTTACTTTACCTGCCGTTTTGGCCTTTTTTGGTCGTGTCAACCCCTATACATATCTCTCTGACGTACGTGAAGCACCGATTATGGCGTTTTCAACCGCTTCTTCTGCTGCGACACTTCCTGTTTCGATGCGTGTAGTTGAGGAGGTTGGAGAAGTTGATCCTAAAACAGCTTCTTTTGTCCTTCCTTTGGGTGCAACTGTCTCTATGGATGGAACAGCGGCTTACTTGAGCATAGCTGTACTTTACATCGCAAACCTTGCTGGTGTTGATCTTAGTTTTGGAGACCAAGTGCTTTTAGGGGTTACTGTGGTTGCTCTGAGTGTTGGTGTCGCGGCGCTTCCTAGTGCTTCGTTGGTGATGATGGTTGTGATCTTGAACCAGATCGGTCTACCTGTAGAGTACATCGCACTTATCGTTGCGGTAGACAGGATCTTGGACATGTGTCGTACCTCTCTTAATGTCACCTCTGACCTGGTTGTGACCAAGATCGTTGACCAGTACGAAAAGAAGCGTGCACGTACTTAATGCAAGCTATAGAGATACTTTATCAAAACAGCGACTTCGTTCTTGTAGACAAACCTGCCGGTCTCAATTTTCACAGTGAAGTGGAAGCTGGACTGGTAGTCCTAGTCAAAGCACTCCTCTCTTTAGAAGAACTCTACCCCTTACACCGTTTAGACAAGATGACCTCAGGTCTGGTACTTTTTGGTAAGACTAAAGAGGCTGCGCAGATCTTTGGAAAGATGTTTGAAAACCACAAAGTTCAGAAATTTTACCTAGCGATTTCACTGCGTAAGCCAAAGAAGAAGCAAGGCTGGATAAAAGGGGATATGAAGAGCGGTCGTCGTGGTTCTTGGATGTTTGCCAAGACTAACGATAATCCTGCCATCACACAGTTTCATTCAACCGCACTGCAAACAGGAGAGAGAGGATTTTTAGTCAAACCCCATACAGGTAAAACACATCAGATCCGTGTGGCACTCAAAAGTATAGGTTCTCCTATAGCGGGTGACTTACGTTATGCTCAGAGTGATGAAGCTAAAAAAGAGGATCGAGGCTACCTGCATGCCTATGCTTTAGAGTTTGAGTTTAAAGGTGAAACATACCACTTTGTTCAGCCGCCAAAAGAGGGTAAACGCTTTTTAAGTGACATTTTTCATGATACACTATCACAACAGTGGCAGCGTCCATGGGAGCTGTTCAAAAAGTAGGTTCATATGAAAGCTATAGAAAAGATCTTAAACAAAAACGAATCCATCTTGGTCGCTGCTGATATCTCCAAGACATTTTATAACGGCATCATCTCTCTTTACGGACTGGGCCTCTTACTGCTTTTCATAGGGTATGAGTATGAGATCGGCATCATCGGTGTTGTTTTGATCGTTCGTACTTTTTATGTGCATCTGCATGAGATAAGAGAGAAAAAACATTACCACTGCCTGCTCACACAAGAACGACTTATCATCCATAAAGGTTTTAAGTCCAAAGAGATCTACCCCATACCCCTCAGTGAGATCAGAACTATCTACATCAAGCCCATTAGTGAACGTTTTAAAGAAGTAGTTGACGTAGGTACCTTAGAGGTTCTTACGACCTCAGGGGGTCGCTACGTCATCAACAACATCAAACACCCTTATGTCTACCATAGAGCAATCATCGGTGATATTGTGGATGCTACGCGTTATGAGGATAAAAAAAGGCGCTAAAGTATAGGTTGTCTTTTTTAAAAAGAAGAGAATCATGCTAACAAAGGAAAAAAAGTGAAAAATATTTTAATCATCATAGCCCATCCCAAAGAAGAGAGCTTTTCATTTGCTATGGCAAATACTTATAAAGAGAACGCTGAGCGTAAAGGAAATAGCGTTGAGATGTTAGATCTCTATAGAGACTCTCATCAGCAACCGTTTTTTACTTATGAAGATGCTAACATACTCACTCCTGACGATGCGGTGACGTATTATCAAGAGAAGATCACTAAAGCAGATGAGATCGTTTTTGTCTTTCCTTACTGGTGGGGCAGTTTTCCTGCTATCTTAAAGAACTTCTTTGACTGGAACCTTTCACGTGGTTTTGCATTTGAGTATGTCAACTCACGTCCAAAAGGTCTGTTGCGTGACAAAACTGTTAAAGTTTTTACAACGACAGGTGCACCAAAGTTTGTCTACGCCATTACAGGTGCAAACAGAAGACTGAAAAACATGATAAAAGAGCAGATCGTAGCATTTTGCGGTATGAAACTTGAGGGTTTCTACATATACGGTGGTGTTGATACTTCGGCTAAAAACACAGACAAGATCCTCGAAGAGATCAAAGGACTCTAAAAGCCAGACCCTATGAGATATCTCATTGTCCTTTAATCGTTACTAGTCTTTTTTGGAGTGCGGTTATCTCTTCTTTGGTCGCTTTCCAACGCCCATAATCTCCCCTATAGGTTGTAAAGAGCTCTTTATTGTCTCGTTTGTTTAAAAAAAGAATCCATGTGGATCCAACCTTAGGCATTGCATCCTTATCAAACTTCCACCCTTCAGAGGCTATACAGGCTGATCCATCCTGAAATTCATAATGTATTTTTATCTGTTTGCGAAGTGTTCTGTTTTTCAATACTTGTATGACTTCATAGGTTGCAATGACCCCATCAAAATAATCCACTTTTGCAGCGCTCTTTTTTTGGTAACTTATAAATCTGCCAACAACGATCCATTCTGATCTTAAGGCTTGCTCTATAGTTGGGGCAGGCATAGGCTTCGCGTAGGTGTTAATGGGGATGATCAAGAGAGTGGTGAGGGACAGTAGCAGTAAACTTTTTTTGAAAAGCATATGTCACACTCCTAAGAAATAAACAGAACTCTCTTTTTACTTCAACACGCTTTGTTAGTTATATAAAATGATTATAGACCGGTTGTGTTAACAAAAAGATGAATATGAGGTTAAAGACAAATATACCTATGACAGCAGCCCTGCCAACAGCGAAATAGGTAATACTTTAACGCTATTTTGGTACACCTATAACATTTTTTCTAAAAATAGTTTTATATAAGATAGCTTCATTAAATGTTGAATTGCTTAAGTTGTTCTCATCAAATATTGCAGAACCCAAGGCTGAGTTGTTAAAATCACATTTTTCTATTTTGGCCTGCGTAAAATCCCCTTTCCAAATCCTTGCCTCAGTAAAATCAACATTGATTAAATGTGCTTTTACAAATGAGGCTCCTTTAATATTTGCTTTTAAAAATGTTGCATAGCTCAAATCAGCATTAGAGAAATCTGCTTTATGGGCAAGAGCATTATTGAGATTTGCATGAGACAGGTTTGCATCTCTAAAATCTGACATGCTCAAATCCATTGCACTCAGATTAGCATAACTCAAATCACACATAGGACAATCTCCATCCTCTTTTAAAGTTTTTAAATCCTCAACATTAAAAGCAAACAGGGTGTTTAACAAAATGAGTAGTAATACAATAAGATGTTTCATTGAAGACCTTTAAGTTTTTGAAGAAATGTCTTTGCTTTGCTTCCACCAACAATTCTGTGTTTCTCTTTTGCATTGTTGTCAAGCAAGAAAAAAACGGGAATGCCAGGATACTCAAATCCATCCGGAAGTTTATCTTTTTGAATGTCAAGTGTTAAAACAACATAATGCTTCTGCATATATGAAGAGACTGCTTTGTCTTTAAACACAACATCTTTCATGTAGTTACATTCTGGACACCATACAGCTGAATACATCATCAGAACTTGTTTATGTTGCTTCTGTGCTTTTTCTACTGCCTGATTAAAATTGTGTTCTAGTTTCAGCTCATTTGAAAACAGTGCTAATGTACATAAAAATATTAATACCAATGGTCTCATATTACTCCTTGATTAATGATAGTGATTTATCTGGTTCGATAACCTGCATGACATGCTACACACGATTGTGTGACTGCCATAAGTGCCTCATATGCCGATTCGGCATCTCCTTTTTTTGCAACCTGTGCAAAATTACTGGCAGCACTGTGCATACTGTACCCTGCCTGTTTCATTCCCTCCGGCATGTATTTTGCCAGATCATTTGTATTGTGTGCATGACGCGCACTGAGTCCAAGGCGTTTTTCAGCGACATCTGCTGCCTCATCCAAGTCGTCAAAAGCCAGGTTTTCCAATATCTCATTGAGGGCAACCATGTGATCACGCATATTTGACAACTGCTTGAGTTGAAGCTTTGGAGGAAATTTGACATACTGTCTTGTCTCTTCATCTGCAGTGGCGCTTGTAAACACGAGAAGTATTAAAATCAGGGTTGTCTTTTTTATCATGATTTTCCTTATATATACTAACATTCATCGTGAGCAAATAGTTTTCGCTTGCGGTAAACTATTTGTTTCACGTTTTTGTAATCATTTAATTACAGTTCAAACATCCGAACAAGCATTTTAGAAATATCTTGAGATGTTTTTTTATCAACAATTCCTAGTTTCTTTACAAGTCTTGTTTTATCAACGGTTCTAATTTGATCTAATAATACTAGCCCGTCTTTTTTTTCAAACTTTATCTTTGGTCTAAATACAAAATCAAAGCCTTTTGATGTCATTGGGGCAACAATGACTGTTTTTAACACATTCATTTCGTTTGGTGAAATTATGATGCAGGGTCTTGTCTTTTGAATTTCAGAACCAACTGTTGGGTTTAATTTGACTAAGTAAATTTCAAACCTTTTAATGTCAACTACCATTCAAAATCTTCTAAATCATTATCATTTAAAAAGTCTTCTAGAATTGCTTCATCTTGTAGCCCTTCATTTTTTAACATTACTTTTTCAATGTTTTCTTCCCAGGTATCTCTTGATGTCTTATTAACAGGTTTAATTAATAAGCCATTTTCTAATACTTCCAGTTCTAAACTAACATTTTCAAGGTGCGCTTGTTGGATTAAAGGCTTAGGAATTCTAATACCTTGTGAGTTGCCAATTTTAGTAAGTGTTGTCATAATTAACTCCTTTTAGTAATTATAATGTAATTACATTATAAAAGTCAATTTTACTAAAAGATAACATTTATCGCGAGCGATAATTTTCCCGCTAGGGTAAATTATTGGTCTCCTCATTTTTGTTATTTGTTAGACACTCAATCGTATTTTATCAGTCGTGAACTGGTGTATAAGCATTTGTATTAAGTTTTGATAGGGAATAGAACTTTCTAGTGATTTTCTTTTAAGTTCATACAAGTCATTCTCTGAGATTCTTATAGAGATTGCTTTTTTCTTTTGATGTTTGATAATTGATTGTAGTTCACAAGTGCGTTCAGTAATATTACCTTTACTTTCCCATTCTCCA
>WGDB01000122.1 GCA_015493495.1 Helicobacteraceae bacterium
CTATTTATATTACTTTACTCATACAAAACATGCCTTTGGGCATCTTTTCTATGAGATATCCTTTCAGGTGTGGAAATGTAGGTCGCCGCCTAGTTCTCGGATAACTCAAACTTCAAATCACAATAAACTTTATCACATACAATCTACACCATCAAGTTCCTATTAATATTACTTTACTCATATTAAATGTTTTATGCCTACTACCTCTATCTGCTTATATATCTATTTCTATGTTACATGTAATCATCATTATATACAGTCCATACCATATGTCCTATTATTGAATGCACACTAAATCAGATCCGTTACCTGTTTTGTTATTTTTGACCTTGATTATCATCGCCATTTTGCTATAATGAATCATTATTTATGAAGGTTGTCCGTGTTTAGGTATTTTTTTCTTTTTTTCTTTTTATTGACAACTCTTTATGGACATCATGATGATTCGATCGAGCGTGTCTGCAATGAGTTGAAACTTGTTCCTGCTTCTAAAGCAATTATCCAGTGGGAACGGGTCTTTAGCAGTGAAAGTAGAAAAAAACGTTACCATATCAATCAACTTTCACCTGAAGTACAGATACTGTTAAAACAGTACTTGTTAGATCATGCTGCTGACTCATCTCAGCCAATGGTACCAGGGTTATGATGATGAGATCTTTTTTTACCTTGCTTTTGATACCATGCTTTTTACTTGCAACTTCTTATGAAGAACGTATCAAAACACTTGAAGCACGTATCTATCAATTAGAGTATGATCATAATAGCTCGAGTGTTACGATCAATGATATGCAGATCATTGTAGACGAAGTCGAGAAAAAGTCGTTTACAGATATTGTTGATTTTACACCTGAAGTGAGCCTCCGCTTTGACAAGATGCAATACAAGGTTGGTAATTTTGAATCGCAGCATGACCCTTTGACTGCGAGTGACAATAGAGAGAATATCAACAAAGATTTCGATATTGCATCTTCAGTACGTTTTCGTTTAAACATGAATGCTAAGCTGTTTGATGAGCTGCAGTTTCATGGTCGTTTTGTCTTTCAACATTCAACACAGTCCAACGAACGCCTCTGTATCCTTTCCAAAAAGATAAAGTCTTCCGGATCGGTAAGCGGTGTTGATTTTGATCGGGCTTATTTTGATTATCTGCTTGGTAGTGGTTCTGCGTACCCGGTAATATTTAGTTTTGGTGTGTTACCTACTTCTGGCGGTACACCATTGCAATATGCTGAAGTGCGTGCAAGACAGTCTGTATTCCCTGCTTTGGTCTTTGATATGGACAGTTACGGTATTATCTTTACGTCTAAACTAAACGCGTTGTTCTCTCAGGAAACTTTTTTAAGAGCGGTGATCGCACAGGCTTATACTCTCGATCCTAATATATACCCTTATCAATGTAATCGTGAGACCATAGACAATGCTGATATCTATGGTCTTTACCTTGATACCCATTTTACAAGGAACTCACTGTTTAGTATTGGTGTCAACCTCTTGGACAATTTAAAAGCGCATCCTTACCTGGGGCCAGATGTTGATGCAGAAAATTCTAAAATATTGGGAACGATCGTTACCTTTGGTGCCGGGATAGATGTATCCAATGTCAACAACAGCGGCGTAAAGATGTTTTTGCATTCTGCCTTGTCTCATGGACATAGCAATGGCAATGAAGAGAACAATGGCACAACTGGTGGTGCTGTTGGAAACTTTACAAACTCATCTTATGCTGATGGGCCTTTAGTAGAAGATCTAGGTTATGCACTCTACAGTGGTCTGTTGTATGAACTATCCAAATCTTTGACGCTTGGTGCTGAATACAACTATGGCAGCGAGTATTGGTTTGCTGCAACACAAGGTGCGGAAGATATGTATAACAAACTGGCTACAAGAGGTCATGTTGGTGAAGGGTACGTTATCTGGAACTTGAACCGTTATTTCTTTACAAAAGTGGGCTATATGTATACCAAGGAAGAGTATACAGGTTCAGGTTGGCACTTTGGAACACCTATACCCAAAGGTGGCGTTCAGCAGGTTGGCTATATCCAACTGAATGCGAGCTTCTAGATGTCTTTACGTATCAGCAACTATATACTTATACTCTTTGCCATATTTTTATTTCTGATCCCTCTTTATATCGGTAACAGTGCTATGCGCAACTCAACCAAGATCATTGAGAACATTCAAGAAGAGCTGCTGGATATGGTTGAGCTGACCTATCAGATAGAACATAATGTTTACAAACATCGAAATGCTCTATTACAGAAGATTATTACCAATCAGTCAATTGATCTTGAGATCGAAGGTTTTGATCTGGAGGAAAATATCGATCTACTGAACCTTACCGTTGAACGTACAAATAATAAGGAATTGAATCGTCTTCTAAACCGTCTCCACAAAAGGATAGTAGCTTTTAGGTATGTTGAAGAGTCTCTGGTAGAAGCATTTGACAGCGGTAATAAAGAGGACTTTGAAGATGCTTTGATTGGTTACAGCAGTGTGGCCCGAAAAGTTACAAGTGATGTTGAAGAGCTTCAGGATCTCAGTGGTATTTACTTGAATCAGGCTATTGCACAGGTTCGAGAAGCCAGTGCTGAAGCAAAAGCGAATATTATATATTCTGTCTTTGGCGGGATCGCACTGTTGTTGTTTGCCTTTTACTCTATGCAGCGTATTAACTCAAAGTTGCGCGAACAGACTGAACGTGCCTTGTGTGCAGAAGCTGAACAGAAAAAACTGCAGCAAAAACTTCAAAATTATTCGCTTGATTTGGAACGCGATGTTGCCAAAAAGACAGAAGAACTAGAGTACCGCTATTATCATCATCCGTTGACACAGCTTCCAAATCGTCACCGCCTTATAGAAGATATTAAGACCATGGGCAGTGTCAACATGGCTCTTTTTAACCTGGACAAGTTTCAGGAGTTCAATGACTACTTTGGTGAGGAACTGGGAAACATTGCCATTAAAGAGATGGCGATGTTCCTGGTCGAGAATACGCCTGAATCCTGTGCTCTTTATCATGTCAATGGAGATGAATTCGCACTCTTGAGCAGTAAGGTCCGGGTCAAAGAGGAGTTTATCGAAGGGATCAGAGGTCTTCAAAAGAGCTTGAACTCCAAACAGTTCAGATATGGAGATGAAGTCTATATCCTGATGGCAAGCGTCGGGATCGCTTCGAGCAGTGTGAACCAGCTTGCCTGTGCCGACATTGCACTCAAAGCTGCTAAAAAGCATCATACAGGTTTGGCGATCTATAACAGTTCTATGAAGATGGAACAGACCTATGAAGACAACCTCTACTGTTCCAAAAAACTGGTCTTTGCTATGGACCATGACAAGATCCTTCCTTTCTATCAGCCTATCGTTTCGCTGAAGGACAGCTCTCTGCCTATAAGACATGAAGGACTCGCCCGTATGATAGAAGAAGACGGTACGGTCACCGCGCCTTATCAGTTCATTGATATTGCAAAACGTCTGCGTCTCTATCCGCAAGTTACCCGTACCATGTTCTACAAGATCCTAGAGACGATCAAAAACGAAAAAGTTGCGGTCTCTATTAATCTTTCTGTGGACGATATGAACAATAATGATATTGTGAAGATGATTATTAATGCATTGAGCTCTTTTGAACATAATAATCTAGTATCTTTTGAAATTTTGGAGACAGAAGCATTGAAAAACTATGGAGATGTAGAGATATTTATTGACTCTGTGCGTTCTTATGGTGCGAAGGTTGCGATTGATGATTTTGGTTCGGGTTATTCTAACTTCTCACATATATTAAATATGAATGTGGACTATATAAAGATCGATTCCTCTTTGATCTCGAATGTGGATACAGATAAAAACTCAAGGTTGATGGTAGAGACCATTGTGAAGCTGGCTGAACAGCTTGGTGTTGAGACGGTTGCAGAGTACGTCAGTACAGAAAGCATTTACGACACGGTCAAAGAACTTGGTGTCGACTGGGCACAGGGCTACTGGCTTGGCAAACCTGTCTCTTTGGAGACGATGAAAAGGAACCTCTCCTGATGCATGAAGGTCACAGATGGTCACAGAAACTTTCCGGAGAGTTTGAGAAGGCCTACTATAAAGAGCTGGTTGACTTTCTTCGAAAAGAGGATATGATGCATACCGTCTATCCTCCTAAAAAATTGCGTTTCAACGCGTATAACACAACACCTTTTGATGGTGTCAAGGTCGTTATCCTGGGTCAAGATCCTTATCATGGTCCAAGACAGGCACATGGTCTCTCATTTTCTGTACAGGGGGACCAAAACATACCGCCGTCACTGAAGAACATCTATAAAGAGCTGGTAGATGACATGGGGTGCCCTGTGCCCCATTCGGGTGACTTGAGTGCCTGGGCGAAGCAGGGTGTCTTTTTACTGAACGCGGTCTTGAGTGTTCGGGCTTCAGAGGCCGGGTCTCATCAACAGCGGGGCTGGGAGCAGTTCACAGATGCTACGATCCGGCTGTTAAGTAAAGAGCGGGAGCATCTGGTCTTTATATTGTGGGGGAAACCAGCACAGCGCAAAGAGAAGCTGATCGACACGCAGAAGCATCTGGTACTCAAAGCACCACACCCCTCTCCACTGTCGTCATACAGAGGTTTCTTCGGCTCTAAGCCTTTTTCCCAAACCAATGATTATCTTAAAGCACATGGTGTGACACCCATAGAGTGGTGTCTTTAGTAGGTAAAGGTCGCATAGATAGGCAGGTGATCCGAGTACCCTTTGGCCATGTGGTGTTTGGGGTAACTACGGCTGCGCTGCCAGCGATAGATCTTCCCTTTTTTGAAGAGGTAGGGGGCATTGAATTTTCTGAAACTCTTGGTTTGATACTCCAGACCTTTGCCATCAGAGAGTTTGGGTGAGATGATCATACTGTCAAGACCTTCTCCTCTGCCGCGGTACTGATGGCTCCAGCGCTCTTTTTCAGGTAGTTCATACCAAAGGTTGTAGGCACACTGTCGACACTTCTGTAGACTCTTGTAGGTAACCGGTTCGTTATGCAGTGTTGTTTTGAGGATATGGTTGATCCCGGTCAGACCCTTGGTGTTGTTGAGTTTTCGTTTGCGGACGAAGGTCTCATTCTCTCTATAGTCTGAGTTAAAATCACCCATCAACAGGTAGTTGACATCTCCGAGGCTGTTCAGGCGCTTTTTCAGGGCTTTGGCAGAGACGATACGCCTGCTTTCCGGACCGGACTTGGCTTTCCAGTGGTTGACAAAGATGTAGAGCGGTTCATTGCCAAGTAGTACTTTGGCTTCGAGGATGTTACGGTATTTGTAAGAGGCTGTGACTCTGAGCTCCTGTGCATGAAGCGGGTACTTTGAGAGCAGTGCCACCTTTACCGTAGTGTCTTTGGATGCAGCGATGGCATAATAAGGAAAGTAGAGACCGTCTCGCTGTATCTGTGCACGAAGATCTTTAAGGGCATAAAGCGACTCTACCTCTTCAAGGGCGATGATGTCGGGTACCATGTCGACGATGACTTTGGAGATGTTTTTGAGTTTTGCCCGGTAGCTCTGCTGGTTCCATCTCCATGAGGTGTTGGGAATATAATCCTCATATTCATGGCCACTGTATCTGAGGTCAAAGAGGTTTTCTACATTATAGGTGGCGATCTTCACTTCAGCTCCTATTAAAGTCATGGTGAGAAGGAGAAAAAAGGTTAATAGCTTTTTCACCCTATCCCATTCAGACGCAACAGACTCTCTGTTTTGGGGTCACGTCCCAACAGCTCGTGGAACAGTGTCTGCATACTGCTTGAGCCCCCTTTGGCAAGAATGATCTCCAGATAGTCTCTGCCCAGTTTCGTGTCGAAGATACCCTGGTCTACGATGGCAAAGAAAGCATCGGCACTTAAGACCTCTGCCCATTTGTAAGAGTAGTATCCTGCAGCGTATCCTCCGGCGAAGATATGGGCAAAACCGTTTTGGAACTTGTTGTAGCTTGGCGGTTTGATCAAAGCTGTTTTCACGCGCACACGATCGAGCAGTTTTTGGACTTCTTCGCCCTGGTAGAGACTCAAGTGCAGTTTGAAGTCAAAGAGAGAGAACTCCAGCTGGCGCAGCATCCCCATGGCCGACTGGAAGTTTTTGGCACGCACAAGTTTCTCTATCATGGCATCACTGAGCACTTCATTGGTCTCATGATGTTTGGCAAAGAGTTTGAGTACTTCCGGCTCATAGGCGAAGTTCTCGAGAAACTGTGAAGGAAACTCTACAGCATCCCATTCGACACCGTTGACACCACTGACACCATTTTCGTCGACAGTAGAGAGCATATGATGCAGGGCATGTCCCATCTCATGGAAAAGTGTGACGACATCGTCATGGCGCAGGAGCGACGGGTTCTCAGGGGAGGAAGCAGGAAAGTTACAGACGACAAAGGCGGAAGCGAGCTGCTCATGACTGTTTTCATCTCTGCAGTGGCTCTGCCAGTTGTGCATCCAGGCACCCCCGCGTTTGCTCTCTCTGGCTTCAAGATCGAGGTAGAGGCGTGCACGCAGTTTGTCATCGACATAAAGATCATACGCGCTCGCCTTTTCATCCCACAACTTGTCGTCGACTGCTCTGAAGCTGACCCCAAAGAGTTTGTGCAGGAAGATGAACATCCCCTCTACTACAGAGTTCTGTTCGAAGTAGGGACGGTAAGCCTCTTCATCGATGTCGTACTGCTCTTTTTTTAGGATCTCACTGTAGTAGGCAGTGTCAAAACTCTGTAGCGGTGTATCACTCATCTTTTCAAGTACGGCGAGTTCGTTTTGTCCCTGTTGATGGGCATTGGTGGCCAACTCTTCCAAGAAGTCGATGACACTCTGTGTCGTTGGTGCCATCTTGGTAGCGATGGAGTATTCGGCATAACTTTTAAACCCGAGTATCTGGGCCATCTCCATCTTCAGTGCCAGCAGTTCGTCGATAATCGCTGCATTTTGAGGGGCGCGTGTAGTATAGGCCTTGTAAAGTTCCTCTCTGTAGTGCCGTGAGGGCCCATAGGTCATATAAGCGATGTATGAGGGCATCTGCAGGGTGAAACGGTAGACGGTCTTGCCATCTTTTTCCATCTTCGCGGCTTCAATGTCACTTTGAGGCAGTCCTTCGACATCTTTGGCATCTTCGATGATAAGCTCATAGGCGTTGGTCGCATCGAGCAGGTTTTGAGAGAAGTCGTTGGTGAGTTCGCTTTTACGAAGGTTGATCGCTTTGAGACGCTCTTTGGGACCGAGGTCAAGATGTGCTCCTGAAAGCTCGAACCCCTGGATATTAAGGTCGATGACACGCTGCTGCTCAGGGTTCAGGCGCTTATACTCGCGCTCCTTGATGACCTTGAAGGCTTCATAGATCGCAATGTTCTGTCCGATCTCTGTAGAGTACTCTGTCAGTGGGGGAAGTGCGTCTGCATAGACCTTTTGTGTCTGCTCGGAGTTGTTCACAGAGTTAAGGTGTGAGAGTGGTGTGAAGAACTGATCGAGTCGCTCATCCATCATCTCAAAAGGTTTGACGAAGTTCTGGTAGCGCTTCTCTTTGATGTCAAGCAGTTGGATAAGGGTCTTGCGATCATGGTCCAGTTTGGCGAGAAGCTCACTGTTGAAGCTTTCCAGGTCGATCTTAAATGGGATAAAAGGTTGTTTGCTCATGATGATCCTATATATTAAGTGAGGTATTGTAGCAATTTCGAGTAAACTAAGCTTGTTTTACAGGTATTATCCCTTTAAAATACATCGTCATCATGTTTGGGACGGATGGCTCCAAACTGTTCGATCAGTATGTCATCATAGTGGTTAGCAGCACTCTTTAGACGGTCGATCCCGACTTTGCCGTCTTCAAAGGTCAAAGAGGAGTCGATGATGAGGTAGGAGATGATCACGCCGTTGTCTCTGATGGAGAATTGTAGGTAATTGAAACTGTCATTTTTTTCCAAGAGATAGTCATACATCGCTTCGATATTCTCTTTAGGCATCTTGCACAACAGTGCATCTGCGACGATGATGCCGTTTTCATAAAAGTTGATCTCTATATAGGCGGTACCCTCAGTGAACTTCCAGCTTCTCTGACTCTCACGTGCGATGGTGACGTCGATCTTTAAAGCGTCGAGTATTTTCTCTATAAGTGCCACAGTTCCGGAAGGACGGTAGCCTAGACGGCGCTGCTTGGCGACTTCGAGCTTGACACCGCAGATGGGACAGTAGTCATTTTTGATCTGTTGCTCTTCGATGAGGTTTTTACAGGAGAGACAGCGGATGACATTTTGTTTACCAAAGGCTTTGAAGTTTTCGATAGCCTCCTGTACATAGTAGTAGGGCAGGGCAAACCCTAGATTTTGGGTATTAATCAAGATAAAAGTGTTGACCCCTATGACCTCTCCATTGATGTTGAGTACGGGACCGCCGCTGTTTCCGGGGTTGATAGCAGCATCGATCTGCAGGTATTCAAGTTCTCCCTCAAGACGTTCGGCTTTTGAGACGATCCCTTCTGTGGCAGAATAGTTCAAGCCATAGGGATGACCGACGGCTATGGCAAGGTCTCCGTCTTTTATGGGTGACTGGCTAAGTATCAAAGGATGCTCAAGGGTGATTGGAGGACAGACGATAAAGGCGAGGTCAAGCACCTGGTCGTCATAGATGACATTCGCTTTTTGTCGTTTGATCTGTTTGGCAGAGATGAGGACCTCTTTAAGACCATTGACCACATGGGCATTGGTGATGATGAGGTCGCCTATGATAAAACCGCTGCCGCTTCCAAAAGGGGTGTTGATCTGAATGATGCTGTTGATGTAGGTCTGTAAGATGTTTTGTGTGCTCATAGCTCTGTATAGTCCAGGTTTTTTAGGTTAAGAAAATAGGTGTGGCTGAACTCATCCATAGTTGTGTAGTTGAGCGCTTCACCAAAAGGGGTCAGGTTGGCAAACTGCTTTTGATAAGGGATGATTGCCTCCTCAATAGCACTGATAATGGCAGACTTGTCAAAACGTTGTGTCTGGACATCATAGAGCGGTTTGTACTCGAGAGCTGCAAAAAAAGTACTGTTCTGTACTTCGACCAGGAGGTGCAGAAGCTCACGATATGAAGGGTGTAATCCATAGTTGTAGAGGATATATAACGGGATGTACTGGTTGATGGTCGAAGCGACGTGGGTGTATCGATGATGCTTGAACCAGTGGTATTTTTCCAAAGCACCCTCTATGAACATGTTCAGCTCCTCAGTTGTCGTGTGTTCGGTCGGAGAGAAGGTCAGTTTCGCTTTATAAAAATAGCTTTTGAACGATTCGAAGTCCAGGGATTGCAGTTTCTGCACGAAGGTAAGGAGTTCATCGTTTTTTTGTTCGACAAGACGCTCGTCTTCTGTAAAAAAGCTATTGACCTTCTCGAAGATCTCCTGCATGATGTCTCCATGGGGTACCAGAAGATAGTCTATCTGAAAGATAAGGCTCAAGAGGGTAAAGGAGATCATACTGATGTTGTCATTGCTCGGCAGCTGGGTCAGCTCTTTTTGACACGCTGTGATCCACTCCTGCATGGCATCGTACTTTATCTGCAGTTCATCTTCATCCAGGGCTTGTAGATGTTCGACCTCTACCATCTCCTGTTTCTCATAGTGATAGTGCAGATACTCTTTTTCATAGTCTGCGTTGAGTGCCAACTCTCTAAGCGGATAGAAGATCTTCTGCGGTGTCATAGTGGTGTTGTCGAGCGAGAGCTTCAAGATAAGATCATTGTCGTGAATGGCGTAGTTGGCATAGGTCAGCAGATCGTTTCTCTCGAGAAGATGACGCTTTACGGCCACATCCATCAATTCTCTTGTCGTGATGACGGCATAGGCACTGAAATTGTGTTTGGTAATCTTGCCGCGTACAATGGCACATCCCTGATAGAGTGTGAACTCCAAAAGGTCATCTTTATTTTCGATCAGCACATTTTGGTTGGGTTGATTCTGTGAGAAGTTTTCCAGTGAGCGCAGATAGTACTCAAAAGCTTCTATCGTCCTGTCTGCGCGAAATGCTTCGACAGCAAGGTCAAAAAGCCTGGGCTCTTCGGGATTGATCTGGGCATTGATGCCCCTGCCAAACTGATGACGCAAAAGACGTGTGGTGTGATGATGGTGAAAGAGACGCTGAAACCAGTCACTCATAACTCTTCCTCTGAAGATGATTAGGGAGTTGAAATCCCCTGAAGTCAGTATAGAGTGTAAGTGCTGAAAGTACTGTTATTTTGGGAAGTTTTTCATAAGAGCTTTGAGCACCTTATTAATATATCGTGTCTTCTGCTGAGGTGTATCGTAGTTTTTGAGGTAATCTATAGCTGTACCCCTCCACACAATTTTATTTTTATCTGGTAAAACGGCATCAACAATTAGTTTGGCTTCATTGTAGGTATATTCTCTTGTTCTTGGAACAGCGACTGCATGGTAACCATAAGAGTAGGGATATATGTTTACATACTGGTAGTCTCTATCTATGCGTATTTTGGAGGTGACACCGGTATGAAAAAGGAAGTAGAGATCAGCTTCTTTTTTAGAGACTTCTGTATAGCCTTTTTTATGGAGTTCAGCTTTTAATGCAGAGATGATCCTATCCGAAGTGAGTGTGTTTTCACCCTCAAGTGTTTTGTGTACAATCGCAAATTTTTTAGAGGAATTGAGATCAGTATTTGGGTCATAGTCTGTTGACACTTTGATCATGGAACATCCGCTTAAAAATATAAGCAGAAGTATTATTAAAAAGGTACGCATGTCCATTTTCAAGTCGTAAAGTAGAGTATGGTAGCGATTTCTATAACAACCATAGCTAAAAAGGCACTTCTGTAGACACCTACGGGGTTACGTTCGACAAAACTGCTGCCTTGTGAGAAAAAGGGTTTGACGTTGACAGGATCTTTAAGCTCATAAAAGAGTTCAGAGTAGTGATCGTACCGGGTCTCTGGATCTATGGCGATAGCACGCATAATGATAGAATCGAGCCAGTTAGGGATGTTTTTATTAAACTTACTTGGTGCCTGAGGCTCTTTGAATTTTGGTGTCTGAAAGGGTTCGATGTCACCATATGGAAATTTACCTGTAAGCGCCCAGTAAATCGTTACTCCTATGGAGAATATCTCAGTCGCTTCATTGATAGCACTGCCCTGAAAGCGTTCAGGTGCCAAGTAGGTTGGTGTACCCGCACGTGAGTTTTCTGAAAATATTTCAACAATACTTCCAAAATCGACCATCTTAAAACGGGTACCGGCAGAGTCTTTGTCTCGGTAGACAATGATATTTTCGGGTTTGATATCTCCATGAACAAGACCGAGGTTCAGCAGGTGAGACTCTGCCTTATGTAGAAACTTGGCCAGATTGATGGCATTGTCGACAGAGAGATGTTTTCCATCAAGAAAGTCCGTAAGGTTCTTACCTTCTATCAACTCCATAAGGTAGTAGCGATAGGTTCTGTCTTCAGGGATCCAGGCATCTCCAAAGGCTTTATGTGTAATTTGTTTGGCATACCATGCTTCGTGTACAAACTGATCGATGGACTCTTCATCATCATTCATTGGGAACTTCATGACGAGTGTTTGGTTATCTTTGACAACACGCCAAATACGTCCATGTTCCATCATTGGAGAGACTAGAGTATAGCCATCAATAATATCACCTATGTTTAAAGTATCAGGGATGATGAGTGTCTGCTTTTTGGCAGCATTTCGCTCATCAAAAGCGGTGACTGTAAAGATCTGCAAGGTAGCATCATCTCGATCATTATCTTCATGCCCTTTAACGACACTCTCTACAATGATCTTGGCACTGAGCCCTTTGCTGATCTTCTCTGCCAGGTCTTCATCACTGATTAGATTATAAACACCATCACTACATATGATGATCTTGTCCCCAACTTGGAGTTGTGTCTCTTTGATCTCGAGGTCGACATGGTCGCTTAGACCACAGGCTTGTGTCAAGACATGAGACATATGCTCATCATCCATGTTATGGTCAACACTCAAGAGTTGCAGAGGACCATTGTCTCGCTGAAGATAAATATGGGAGTCACCAAGGTTGGTGGTGTAGAGGGTCTCATCTTCTATTACGGCAATGCTCAGCGTGGTCAAAAGCTCTATCTGCTCGTATTGAGACATGGACTCTTTAAACAGAAGACGGTTGATGTGCTGGGCAAATACAGTCATAGATTTACCGATGTTCCAAGCCTTGGGTCGGGTTTTGAACTGGTTCATAAAGTACTTGACGGTCTGCCTTGCAGCTGCACCACCTTTACGAGCAGAACCTACACCATCACATAAAACAGCGATAAAAAGTGTGTTGTCTAAGATGGTGTGATCACAAGCGTCATCACCTGTAATCCCTTCGGCTTTAGGTTTGATGTATTGAGAAGATTTAATTTGTAGCATAGTGATAGACCCTTTAGAAGTGTATAGGGTCAAAATACCCTTTTAGAGAGACTAACAAAGCCTCCCAAAAAAGGTACGAAGGAGCTCGTACTTTTGTGTGGGTTTAGATGATGCCACCTGCTTGTGCACCCCATGTTGTTCTCCAACGTGTCTTAACAAGAGAGATACCAACGATCGCTACCATAACAACACCTGCGAAGATCAGGAAGCCGGCTGTATAACCATCAAAGGCACCTTTTGACCAACCAAGAGTCTTAATAAGTGCTGTACCACCAAGACCACCCGCAGCACCGATAAGACCGGTCATGATACCGATGTCTTTACCAAAACGCTGAGGTACCAGTTGGAAGACTGCACCATTGGCCATACCAAGTGAGGCCATAGTGATGAACAGAACTACAATTGCTACTGCAAATGGAAGATGTACAAGTGCTGTAAGAATTGCCATTATTGCAACAACGCCATAGAAAATGTAAAGCGACTTAACACCACCCATCTTGTCCGCAATACCACCACCTACAGGACGCAGTACTGCACCGGCGAAGATCGTCAATGCACCGAAGTACCCGGCCATGACTTTAACGTTCTCTTCTGCCAACCATGCCATACCGACTTCACCCATCTCAACAGAGTAGGTGTTCATCAAGTAGACTTTCATATATCCTGCAAATCCTACAAAACCACCAAAACTAATGGCGTAGAAAAGACCAAACCACCATGTGTCTTTGTCTTTAAGAAGTTTACCGTAGTCTTTAAGCTTTTTAGGGTTGGCTTTGTACACTGATGATGGTGCATCTTTTGCCATAAAAAGGTAGGTTAGAAAAATAATCGTTGAAAGAATACCACCGACTAAGAAAACAGCAGACCAACCGAAGTGTTCAGCGATCTTTGGTGCAAAAAGGAAGTCGATCACGACACCGATATTACCGGCACCAGCAATACCAAGAACAATCCCTTGAAGTTTTGGTGGATACCACTGGCCTGCTTGTGGAAGAGCAACGGCGAATGAAGCACCCGCAAAACCAAGACCAAGTGCTACTACAAGTAGCTGGTTGTAAGTAATGCTGTCTGCCTGTAAATAGGTAAAGAACAGTGCTGAAATAACGATACCTTGTGAGATAAGTGCTGTCTTCTTTGGCCCAAGTTTGTCAACACCAAACCCAAGAACGATACGAAGGATCGCACCTGAAAGAATAGGAAGTGAAAGCAGTGTCGCTTTTTCACTTGCTGTCATACTTGCAGCACCTGCAAGCATTAGTGCTTCATTGATTTCTGTAACCAGGGGTCCGAGCATTGTCCAGACCATAAATGAAAAATCAAAATATAAAAAGGCAGCTAACAGTGTTGGCCAGTGCCCCTCTCCCTTAAGTGCTTTAAAGTTCGCCATATAAATCTCCTTGTGGCATATGTTGGCGAAATTATAATAGAGATTGGTGGGAGTTTTCTGTTTGTAGTGATTAAAAAATAGACAATCGACGATATAAGCTCTTTTTTCCTCGTACAGTACGATTGAGAGATTTTTAAATTCAATATAGCCCCCTAAGTGTAGTAGAATATTTGCACTTAATTGTATAAAAAATATACACCAAAGGTTCTATCAATATAAGATGAACACTATATAATACGTCTATTAATACCAAGAGGGAACTTTTTTGCAAACACCTTTAGAAAATTTTATTGATTATAAGGCTGACACTGGAATGCAGTGTGGAAACTACTCTATAGATGTTCCGGATCTAGAAGAGGGTGAACAGTATAGATTTCATTTTGATGCTACTGCCTGTGTCGGTTGTCGTTGTTGTGAAGTGGCTTGTAATGAGCAAAACAACAATCCTGCTGATGTTAAATGGCGCCGTGTTGGTGAGATGGAGACAGGGACTTTTCCAGACACTTTGATGCTTTTTAACTCTATGAGCTGTAACCATTGTGTGGACCCAGCTTGTCTTATAGGTTGTCCAACAGAGTCTTACATCAAGATCAGTGAGACGGGTATTGTTGTTCATGATGATGATACTTGTATAGGATGTCAGTACTGTACTTGGAACTGTCCTTATGGTGTGCCAACTTATCATGAAGAGCGTAAGATCGTCACGAAGTGTCATATGTGTCACGAACGTTTAGATGTAGGTGAGACACCTGCCTGTGTTCAGGCCTGTCCTGCCGGTGCGATCATGATCGAGACGGTGAAGGTAGATGAATGGTTAGCCGGTGATATCGATGAACAAGGTAACATGCCTCACTTGGTTGATGCGCGTGTGACCAATTCAACAACACGTTATACCCTGCCTGATGACTTTGATGAAGAGGCGATGCGTAAAGCTGATGAACATCATCTGAAACCTTTTCATTCTGAGATGCCACTTGTCTTTATGACGGTCTTGACCCAAATGTCATTAGGTGCATTTTTTGGACTGTTTATGGGTGAATTCTTTGGACTGATGGGTCTAGAATCACCTTCTTGGATCTTGGCACTTTTGGTCGTTATTCCAGCTGCACTGGGTCTGCCACTTTCCGCTTTACACTTGGGACGTCCTTTCTTGGCAATTACTGCTATGAAGAACATCAAAACATCTTGGCTCTCACGTGAAGCCTTAGCCTTAGGTGTGTTTACCGGGATGATGAGTGTCAATGCTGCACTTTACTTCTTTGATGTGAACCATGTGCTGCGTCTCATTTTCGAAGTGATCACTTTGGCAGTAGGTATCTACGGTATCTATGCGCAGGGTATGATCTACCAGATCGAAGCGCGTCCGTCATGGAACCGTATGACGACACTGTTGAAGTTTTTTGGTACAGCCTATACAGGGCTTTACCTTCTGGCATTTGGCGCACTGCTCCTGGGTCAGGAGAGTGCGGTGATCCCACTCATCAGTGCGGGTATGGCACTGGCTGTGGCACAGGGCTTCTTTACCTATGAAGACCGTCGTGCCCTTAAGTTCCCACAGAAGTATGAACGTGAACTGACCAAGACCAGACGTATCTATGATGAACTCTTCCCTGCACAGTCAAAAGTACGTATAGCGACCTTTATAGTCGGAGCGATCCTGCTGCCGTTGATGGTAACGGTCTTTGTAGGTGCCGGTCTGAACGGTGTCGCTATTGCGGTGCTTTCACTTGCATTTACACTAATGGTGGCCAGTGAACTGTTTGACAGGTTCCTGTTCTATGTGACTTCAGTGCCATTAAGTATGGCAGGTGGATTCTTTGTTGGAAATCAACGTTAAGGGCTTATGATGATTAGTAAAATAAAAGATTTTTTAGGTTTTGATATCAAGGCCGACAAGTATAAACTCTCCAAAGATGCCCAGTTTGGGATGATTGCGGATGCCAAGA
>WGDB01000123.1 GCA_015493495.1 Helicobacteraceae bacterium
CTTATATATAGACTGCAACGATCTTCGAATTGATGTTGAAAACCTCAACAAAACCCTCACTAGGTTCTGCAACCAAAACGACATCAAGATCGTAGCACTTGACAACTACAAAGAGACCATTGCCTTACCTAAGGTCAAACAACTCCTTATAGCAAGTGTAGAACATTTTGACTACCCAGAGTTAGAGACTATAAAACTCTATCCACTAGAGTATGAAGGCTTTCTAGCTTTTGAACAACGTTATGATGAAAGCGCTCTTAACCACTTTTTCCAACTCGGTGGCCTCCCTGCCATGCACAGGGTCACTGCACAAGAGCGTCCACGCTATATACAAAAAAGTTTTCACAATGTACTCAGTGAGATCGGTTTTGACATCTTTGCCCTTGCTGTAAACTTTATGACTCAAAAAGTCTCAGCCTTTATGCTTTATGAACGTCTAAAAGCCACCCGTAAGATATCTAAGGACAAACTCTACAACAACCTAGAGATCCTGCTCTCTCAAGGATATCTCCACCAACTTCCAAAATACGACCATGCCAAAGCGATCAAAAAGCTCTACCTCTGTGACATCTCTATTAAAAATGCCTTCTCAACCCAAAAACATTTTGGTCGCCTTTTTGAGAACATGGTCTACTTGGAGATGTTAAAAAAAGAGTTTGAACTCTACTATGATGAAGATATTGACTTTTACCTCCCTTCGCAAAACAGGGTAGTACTCTGTATGCCTTTTGGTAATCAAGAAGCACTCTTCAAGAAAATAGAAAAGATAGAAGGATTTCTTATCACACATGGGGTTAAGCAGGTAGAGGTGGTTACCATGACCAACGAGTCAAGTCTACAACACCCCTTTGTACATGTAGAGATGATCCCCTTTAGTGTGTGGGCACTTACTGAAGGAGAAGACGATGTAGAGGAACCTCAAAATACAAAAATCTCCTTTGGAGACCTCCTCTCTTAAGTATCACATTAGTATCACGCAAATAGCAGAAGTCACTTCGCGATAGTACACTCTAACAATGGTTATCGTAAAATGTAGTAGAAAGCGTGTTTAATAAAAGGAACATGTACACAAAAAGAGGGTTTCATATGCAAAGACTGTTAACATTACTAGGATTTGCACCTATAGACTATACCACTGAGATACAGTCGAAACTTCAAGAGCTACTGTACGAAAATTTTTTACGTTCCTCTTTTGTCATTGTTATTGTCTCTAGCTTCCTCACCTATGCCTTATGGTCTACCGTTGCACAGATACCCCTTGCACTTTGGTATATCACACTCCTTATCATTACACTGTTACGTTTTCTAGATGCTCGTGCCTACACCAACAACAAAATAAAATACACCTGCAAACGTTGGCATCACAACTTCTCGGTAGGTGTCATACTCTCTGCTCTGCTTTGGGCACTGCTACCACTTGTTTTTTTTAGTGAGACAGATCATCAGGCCAACTTTTTTATAGCATTTGTTGTTTTAGGAATGACTGCCGGAGCGATCAACACCCTCGCTGCCAATCTCAGTTTGATGCACATCTACCTATATCTTCTCATAATACCTCTTACCTACTCTTTTTTACAACTAGATGGTGCATTTTACAATACAGCAGTAGTGATGTCACTCTTCTTTGTTCCCCTCGTGAGTATCTCAGCACGCCATTTTCATGAGACTCTAGTGGAGACCTATAACACATTGGAACTCTATAAAAAGACTAAAGAGGCCCTTGTTAAAAACGAGGAACGTCTACGTATGATGTTCGATCAAGCCCCTATAGGTATCTTCTATTATGACAATGACCTCACCATCTTGGAATGTAACAAAAAATTGGAAGAGACCATGCAGGCATCTAAAGAGCAGCTCGTCGGTCTTAACCTCAATAACGTTCCTGACTCTCGTCCTATCGTTTTTATGCGCCAATCATTGACAAAATTTGAACCCACCTATTATGAAGGCCCATACCAGACTAAAATAGCAGGTCTTGATCTCTACATGAAGATCCTTATGACACCCTTAATAGATGTCGATGGTACAGCCAAAGGAGGTCTCTGCATGATGGAGGACAAGACCAAAGAGCATGAAGCCCTTGTCAATGCTGAATTTTTTTCATTGCATGACCCTTTAACCGATCTCGCTAACCGTAAACTGTTAGATGAACGTATTAAACAGGTACTTTTGGAACAGAAACGCCAACATATCTTCTCAGCACTGCTCTTTCTTGATCTCGACCATTTCAAACAGATCAATGACTCCCTTGGCCATAACCTTGGAGACAAGGTTCTTATAGAAACGACCAGAAGGCTCAAGTCGACCTTAAGAGAGAGTGATACGCTCAGCCGCTTAGGTGGCGATGAATTTGTTATCTTGTTGCCACATCTTTCAGAAGATTATCAACAAAGCATGTCTAACGCCTACGAAGTAGCCCAAAAGATCCATCATGCCATGAGTGCACCTTTTGAGATCGACCAACATCAACTCTTTAGTTCCGCAAGTATCGGAATCTCTCTTTTTGATCATACCTATGCAGACAGTGATGAAATCTTGAGACAGGCAGACATGGCAATGTACCTCTCCAAAGACAGTGGCCGAAAATGTACCAGCTTCTACAATGAGAAGATGGATCATAAACTGCAGCATTTTATAGAGATGCAAAAAAATCTTCACCATGCCCTAGAACGCCAAGAGTTTATCCTAAACTTTCAACCCATCTTGAGTATAGACAGAGGGAAGGTCATCGCAGCAGAGACCTTGTTACGCTGGAGACATGAGGGAAAACTTATTCCTACTGATGAGTTTATTAATGTGGCAGAAAGTTCTACTCTTATTAATGATATTGGTAAATGGGTCATTGAAGCGACCTGTCAACAGATTCAAAAATGGCATGATACCAAACAATTTACTTTCAACTATATCACGATAAACGTTAGCGCCAGACAGCTTCTCGAAGGGGGCTTTAATGAGTACCTGTTATCAACTCTAAACCAGTACCATATCAAACCTAAGCATATACGACTTGAGATCACAGAAACCGCCTTGATCTCTAACTTTGAAAAAGCAAAGGAGATCATAGAGGTACTCAATGCTAAAGGCATTGAGTTTATTATTGATGACTTTGGAACAGGATATTCTTCACTCTCTTACCTAAAAATGCTCCCATTTACAGCACTAAAGATCGACAAATCTTTTGTCGAGGATATCCAAGACAATCCAGAAGATGAGAAGCTCATACGGGCCATCATACACACTGCTAAACAGTTTGACTACCAGATCATCGCAGAAGGTATTGAGACCCAAGAGCAGAGAACACTTTTAGAAAAAATCGATAGATCCATATACTTTCAAGGATACCTTGCCACTAAACCGCTCTCAGCAGAAGCCTTTCAGAGCTATCTGCAAAACACCTGATTACAAGAAATCAACACGTATCACACCAACACTACATTAAACATGGTACGCAGATAGAGTTAGAGTAAAAGTACAAACCGATGTATCTTGAAAAAGTATTTGTTGTAAGTGGTTTAATGAAATATTCAAGATCTTAAAATAGAGAAAAGAAGACAAAAAGTTTCCGCCCAAAGGCGGAAAGGTTAGACTTCTTGGAGATTAAAAGTTGTAAGTTAGGTATGCTTGAACCGTGTTAAAAGCATCACCTTTTTTAACGGGTTTGTCCTGATTGAGATCGTCTGCTTTTGTCATGATGTAATAAAGTCCTACATCAAGGGCTCCAAATGACTTTGCCGCTTCTACAGTGACCTCTGTCATTGTAAGGTCCTCTTTTCCCTGTGCACCGGTGAACGCATCTTTACTGGTTGATTGCGTAAAGTAAACACCTAATTGTGCCCATGTCAGTTGTTCAGGTGTTGTCGCGGTCACATTAAATGCTGATGTATCATTACGTGTGATGTAACCATAGTTCCACCATGCCTCTGTATAGAGTTTAGACTGACCTGATCCACCAAGGTTAGCACCTACGCTTGTAGTGGTTGCTTTATCACCTGTCTGAGAAAATGCGCCAGATACTGTAAATGTATCTTTCATTTCATAACCAATTTTACCGGCAAATGCACTATTTGACTCATCACTAAGTACAGCCGTTTCAGTTGTACCTGTTGCTTGTAGACCAAAGTCCAAACCAATGATGTTTAGATCACCTTGAACCCAATATGCACTTAATAAGTGTTGTGCTTGGTAGTACCATGCTTGAACAGTCAGTGGTTCCCAAGAGTTATTCACGACACCAACCGTATAAGCCCCTTGATAAAAAGAGCTGTATAAGTTGTGCTGTGCATCACCACTGATAACATTATCTGTAATACCACCACCTATAACACCATCATTGCTCTGTCCAACATATGCACCTACTAATGTAGTATTAGCAATATCTTGATTAATAATAACAGCTGCTTCAAACGTATTTGGAACAATTGACCATGTTTCTGTAAACACCATTGGAGTATCAAGTGTCATACGACCAATCTTTCCAGTAGTTTTACCATATGTACCGGCTAACCATGCTTCACCGAACCAGAAGTTGTCATTAAGTCCACCTGTCCATGTTGTACCTACCAAGTTGTTATATAAACCAAGTGTGCTTACAGCATAAAGTGTTGCTCCCGCACTAATACCTTCAGTTAGATCAGCCGTGACCCCTAAACGTAATGCTGCTTCACCAGTTGCGCTGTTTTTGTTAAAAAGATCTATCTCTTGTCCATCAGCAGTTGAATAGAATAATTTTGTATCACCATCAACTTTAACATTGTCAATTGCAAACACGCTTGATGTAATAAGCGTTGCCGCCAGTAAACTCATTTTAACTAATCTCATATATTCTCCTCAGAATCATTTAATTTACAGAAGCATCTAACAAGCTGTGTATTCTATCAACCTTACTTGGCCTATTTGTCAAACATACTTCTTTTTCAATCACGACAACAGAATTTTGTCTGCTTTGAGTCTAACAGACATTTCTTAAATATTTCTTTTTCTAAAATCTGTAAACAAGCCCTATATTAGGGAGTTTATCACGTTTTTATCACATATTCTTCTCTCTTTAAAATTTAAATTTAAATGGCTATACTCCTTATATTTTATTGAATTAATCAACAATAATTTACTTTTGGATATTGAGATGCAACGTAAAAAAATACTTTTATATATAAGCTTATCAACCTTTATTGTAACCCTCTTTTCCGGGTGCAGTGGGCATATTTTACAAGATCTGATTGATGGAGATGCAAAAAAGAGCAAGCTGACAAAGGCCTCAAATGAGAGTGAAAAACCTGTCACGATCACACCCTCTAAAAATAGTGCACTCAATAGCATCTCACCATCATTAACAGCAAGCGATGAGCATCTAGAGTATCGTTACATACAAAAAAGTACTCATGCTTGGATAAAAGAGGAGTGGGTAACACTGACTGATCAAAATATTAGTGATACAGATAGTAACACTTCAGGCTCTAAAGAAATAGTCTTAAATAACAACCAAACCTCTGAAAA
The DNA here is from genome assembly GCA_015493495.1 of Helicobacteraceae bacterium. Lineage (GTDB taxonomy): Bacteria > Campylobacterota > Campylobacteria > Campylobacterales > Sulfurimonadaceae > Sulfonitrofixus. The sequence continues at coordinate 5,494 of WGDB01000123.1, forward strand.
CAATGAGAGTAATATTAGTTTTAGCTTGCAGTCCTATGTCGATAAGACGGGTGTTTATTTGGAAAATAAGAAAAAATATGATGGTATTAAAACAAAGAAACCTTCTCATACTGAGAAGATCGATAAGATGCCGGTTATTGGCAAACATAAAGGGAGCCGTTAAAAAGGCAAAAGGAAGAGGGGAGTTAAAGCTCTATTTTATAGACTCCGCTATCTCTAAAATACGACAATAATTTTCACTCTGCAGCGCACCACTACCAATAAGAGCACCGTCAACATTGTTAAGTGCAAGCAACTCTTTTGCATTATTGACTTTTACACTTCCGCCATAAAGAATCGGTGACTTGATCTTTTGACGTAATGCCGTGTGGATGAGCTCTACCTCATCAGCACTTGGTGTAAGCCCGGTACCTATGGCCCAAACAGGTTCATAAGCAATCACAAGATCCTCATAGTTAAGATCAATACCCTCTAGCTGCGCATCCAAGTACGCCATTAAAGCTTCATTACCTTCTTCACGAACTTCCAATGGTTCACCAATACAGTAGACGATGGTAAAGCCCTGCTCTTTAAAAAAGTTGAACTTTTGTACCATTAACGCTTGGGACTCACCAAGAACATGACGACGCTCCGAGTGACCAATAAGAATGGTCTCAATACCAAACTCTTTGAGTTGGTTCAAGCCGATCTCTCCCGTATAGGCACCATTGGCAACAGGGTAGGCATTTTGTACACCCACGACTGTTTTTCCTTTAAAGGTGTTGAGTGCAGTGGCAGGTGGAAAGATCATCGTCTCTACAGTGATCTCATTTTTCTCTATAAACGTTTTAACGTCACGGTAGTAGTCAAGTGTCTCTTGACGTGTCTTAAAGGTTTTAAAGTTAGCCGCAATAATCACTACTGATCGCTTTGAACAATAAGTGATTTAACACCCGGAAGGACTTTACCTTCTAGAAGCTCCAGCGAAGCTCCACCACCCGTAGAGATGAATGTGATCTCTTCATCTACACCAACACGTTGTACTAGATCTGCCGTGTCACCACCACCTACAACCGTCGTTGCATAAGAGTCAGCCACAAAGTGTGCCATCTTGTTAGAACCACGTGCAAAACGGTCCATCTCATAAACACCCATCGGTCCATTCCATAACACTGTCTGAACATCACCCAGTACTTCACGGTAGAGACGTACTGTTGCGGGACCAATGTCCAGTCCCATCCAACCTGAAGGGATCTCTTGTGCCGAGGTGACCTTACTGACGGCATCTGCTGAAAAGGTCTGCGCCGCAACAACATCAACAGGAAGGTAGAACTTAACACCCAAACGACGTGCTTCGTCCATAACTTTTTGTGCTTCGTCTAAGAGGTCATCTTCTACCAGCGAGTTACCCACATCGTAACCCATCTGCTTTAAAAATGTAAAAGCCATACCCCCACCAATAAGAACCTTGTCCACTCTAGGAAGAAGGTTGGTCAAAGCTTCGAGTTTTCCAGAGACTTTTGAGCCCCCAATAATCGCAGCAAATGGGCGTGTTGGGCGTTTCATCAAGGTGCTAAAAAACTTAATCTCTTTGAGTAGTAAAAACCCTGCTGCTTTGTGGTCATCATCAAAGAACTTCGTGATCCCTTCAACAGAAGCATGGGCTCTGTGACTCACACCAAAGGCATCATTGATATAAAACTCTGCCATGTCAGCTAAGGCTTTAGAGAGTGCTTCATCGTTTTTAGTCTCACCCTTCTCATAACGAAGGTTTTCCAGCAACAGCACATCATGGTTTTTAAGCTCTGCTGCTTTTTTAACCGCATCTTGCCCTACAACATCGCTTGCTAATTCAACATGGCGTTTCAATAGCTGCTGAAGACGTAGTTGTACCGGTTCGAGTGAGTACTTTTTATCGATCTCACCTTTTGGACGGCCCATATGTGATGCTAAGATCACCGCACAGTCTTGGTCCAAACAGTAGTTTATGGTCGAGACAGCAGAACGGATACGTCTGTCATCCGTGATGTTTCCAAACTCATCCATTGGCACGTTGAAATCACAACGGATAAATACTTTTTTGCGGTGTAGTTCTAAGTCTTTAATGTTTAAAAGTTGCATCTCTACCCTTATTTACTAATATGTAGAGCCATGTCTACTAAACGTGCTGAGTAACCCCACTCGTTATCGTACCAAGAGAGTACTTTAACAAGGTTCTTATCAATCACTTGGATCGTGTCCATCGCGACAACCGTACTTAACTCTTCGCCCACAAAGTCTTGAGAGACACGATACTCTTCATCAACACCCAAGATCCCTTGATGAGACCCTTCGCTTGCTGTTTTGAAAGCAGCCTTAACGTCTTCTAAGGTGACATCTTTTGTTAATGTTACCGTCAAGTCAACCATAGAGACATCTGGTGTCGGAACACGGATGGCCTGACCGTTAAGTTTGCCTGCCAAGTTAGGAAGGACTTTAGCGATGGCCTTAGCCGCACCTGTACTTGTAGGAACCAAGTTCGTAGCGCCAGAACGGCCCTTACGTGGATCTTTTTTATGTTTACCATCTAAAATTGGCTGAGATGATGTGTAAGAGTGTATGGTTGTCATCAAACCATTTTTAATACCAAAGGCATCATCAAGAACTTTAGCTACCGGTGCCAGACCGTTGGTTGTACAAGAAGCATTAGAAACAATACGCTGACCAGCGTACTCATTTTCATTGGCACCGATGACAAAAGTCGGTGTGTCATCTTTAGCTGGAGCAGAAAAAAGAACCTTATTCATACCGTTGTCTAGATAAGCTTGAACACTCTCTTGTGTCAAAAATGCACCTGTACACTCTAGTACCATTTCAGCACCAAAGTCAGCAAAGTTTAGCTTGGCAGGATCGCGTTCAGAAAGAATCTTAGCCTTATCATTCCCAATGTTAAGATAGCCATCAGCCACTTCCACATCTTTACGCGTTCCATGAACAGAGTCATATTTTACATTATATTCGATCATCTCTTCTGAACCACTAGCATTTACAGCCACCAGCTCAATGTCATCTCTGTCTGCGATAATACGCGCCACACATCTACCGATGCGTCCTAGTCCATTGATTGCGATTTTTAATGCCATATTTCTGTCCTGATAAGCTATAACGTACACCGACGTCATAAAATAAGATTATTATTGGGGTGATTCTAGCCAAATTCAGCTATAATTTCGATAAATTGAAGGTTGTAGGCGTGATTATAGCACTCTACGGTGGTTCTTTCGATCCACCGCATCTTGGACATATTCATGTGGTTCAGGCTGCACTTCAGACACTCGACATTGAAAAAGTGATCATTGTTCCTGCTTATGTTAATCCCTTTAAAAAAGGGACTCACGCACCAGCACAACTAAGATCAAAATGGCTAAAACAGATCTTTTTTGACTACAAAAACGTAGAAGTCAGTGACATAGAGACCCTAGCATCTCGAGCAGTTAAAAGTATAGAGACCGTTGAACACTTCTCTAAACTCTACAAAAAGATCTACTTTATTATTGGTGCGGACAATCTCGCCTCTCTTCAAAAATGGCATCAGTTTGAAGCCTTGGACAGAGCGGTAACATGGGTCGTCGCCACACGTGAAGAGATCGCCATAGATGCACAGTACATTCAACTACAAGTTGATCAACCCATTAGTTCGACCCAGTTGCGAACACAACTCGACAAAAAACAGCTCCCTGACATGGTTGCTGACGAGATCAAAACATATTATGAGGAACACCATGCAAGATCGCATTAACAACATCATCAAAGTACTAGACACCAACAAAGCAGAAGCTATTGAGTTTTTTGACCTAAGAGACAAAGACTACTTCGTAGACTACGTCATCATCGCATCATCTATTGGTGCCCGTCACACTGAAGCACTTCTTGACCACCTTAAGCGCGAACTTAAGCCTCAAGAGCAGTTTTTAGGTACAGATGAAAGTGGTGAATGGGTCGCTGCAGACCTCGGTGATATCTTAATCCATATCATGACACCTGAATATCGCAGCCGCTACGACCTAGAAGAGTTTTTAGGAACCCTTAACAAAAACGTTGAAAGCGAAGAAGAGGCTTAAGCCTCACACATTTGCAACATGACTTTATGCGGTATTGATGAAGCTGGACGAGGGCCTATCGCAGGGTCACTTGTAGTCTCAGGAGTTGTTTTGACAGCCTCCATCGAGGGACTTATGGATTCAAAAAAAGTCAGTGAAAAAAAACGAGAACTGCTGTACCCCATCATTATAGAAAATACACGTTATCATATTGTTTCATTTCCAGCACATGCTGTAGATGAACTTGGTATTTCTGAATGTATGAAGATCGCTCTTATTGAAATCCAGAAGCATGTCCAGGCCGACCGCTATCTTTTTGATGGCAACACTGATTTTGGTATACCTGACTTAGAGACCTTAGTCAAAGCCGATGCCACAGTACCTGAGGTCAGTGCCGCTTCAATCTTGGCAAAAGTCACTCATGACAGAGAGATGATACAGTTTTCCAAGATATACCCAGAATTCTCATTTGAAAAGCATAAAGGCTATGGAACAAAAGCGCATGTCGAAGCTATCATTAAATATGGATATACTCCAGAACACCGCCGAAGTTTCAAACTAAAATCACTGAAAAATATTACGATAAAAACTTATAAAAAAAGTGCTTAAGCCCTTTAGCCCTCTAAAACTAATCCCTAACTAACCCAAAACTAACTACAATCACACCATGAAACCTATAGAACATATAAAAAATGCCCTCACAGACCTCGACAAAGAGGTAGAGACCATCTTAATGGATTGGTCTATCAACCTAACCGAAAAAGACAACCTCATGTTACCTATTTTGCAGCAGCAAAAAGTGTTAAAACAGACATTAGAGGACTTAACCTACCTAGAAGAGAACCCACCTACCCCTAATCAAGCTTGTGGAATATCGAAATATAGAGAAGACTAGTTGACTTTTTTAGCTTTTGAGCTGAAATCGTTGTACTTAGCACCGATTGAAGAGTGAATGTTGAATAAATTATGAAAAAGTTGTTGAAGATACTACTAAAGTCAAGCCGTCCGTCATTCCTGCGTAGGCAGGTGAGCAAAGAAAATGCCCTTGGGTGAATCCACGAGGTTGTATGGCTAGAAGAGTACTTCACAAGAGATAGTAATTTATTGATTCCTGTCACTTTCTTTACGCAGAAAACGTCTTAAGCATCCATCTTCTTTTTAATAAAATAATCAACAGAGATCTTACCTGATCCAAAACCTACTATGACCAATAGCATCACTATATAGTTCAGAACATTTTCATAACCATTTTGTAAAAAAACAACTGTACCAGAGACCTGCTCACCGTTGATATAAGCATCTGTCCACTGTAGGGACTCACTAATGACATTGTAACCGTTGCTTCCATGGACTGTGATAATCGCCACTACCATCGTCACTAGAAGAGGGATACTGATCAAACGGGAGAAAAGTCCAAGTGTCAAAAGAATGACACCCGCCACCTCCGTTGATGCAGCCATATATGCGTTGAGTGTGGGTAAGGGTATACCCATGTATTCAAACCAACTCGCCGTGGCGGCCATATCGCCCCACTTCATCATCGCCGGTGCAAAGAAAGTGTAAGCCAGGATAAAACGCACTCCGAGAAGTGCCACTGATTGAAGGTTTTCTGTAATAGGAGTGATCCATTTACAGACTTTAAGTAATTGACATTGCATAACGCATCCTTTGATAACCAATCAACAAGTAAACCCTTTAACGAGAACAGAGGGTTTCATAGTAGATATCTCTATCTTGTGATTAGTGCAGTAATAACTGATGCGCGCCCCAGTTATAACTACACTAGATCTAACTGTCAAGGTCTAGTGACCTCAACAAAGTAAACTTATTTACCGCACTTACCAGCGCCGCATTTACCTTTTTTCTCAGCTTTTTTGCTGTCTCCACATTTACCTGCACCACATTTAGCAGCTTTCTTTTCGCCACCACATTTGCCTTTTTTCTCAGCACCACATTTAGCTGGCTTAGAAGAACCACACTTACCAGCTCCACATTTACCACCCTCTGCCATTGCAGAAGTAACACCAAGACCTGTAAACAACGCTGCACCAACCAATAGTGCCATTAATCCCATTTTTTTCATTTTAAATCCTTTTAGGTTTTTCGAGTTATAGAAGCAGTATAGTCCAAAAGAGACTAGTCTGTCTGTAACCTCGATTACATAACTATAGTAACGCTAATATTAGAATTATTGATATACAAATGATAAACAGTAAAAAAGGGAACATAGTAGTGCTACAATAGGTTACATTACTTAAAAACTATTATTCACAACAAGTATTGTATAACTAAATATCGAGTGAAGCGATGTTGTTGCAGAAATTGGCGAAAAGAAAAGCTCGCTTTTCCCATCAATTTTTTATTTTATCAAGGAGCATAATGAGGAAGTGTACTAGTGTAGATGACGAATGTAGCGACGAAGACTAAAATGAAAAAGTGGTGGGAAAAGTACTCCCCTCCAGATACCTGCGGCACATACCAAGTGAGGGTGGGCTGCTATGTTCCCATCCTGACCCATTGTCCCCAAATGCTATTGCACAGGTCTAAAGGGAAGCGTTCAAAACTGCTAACAGTGCTGAGCGCTTTATAAGTAGAGTCGCATTATAGCAAAGTGATGTTTAAAAATCAATCATTTTTTTCAATACTGACCTATTTTAGAAAACTTGTTAATAAAACTTTAAATGTACCACTTTGAGAAGTACTCTTGTTCCCATATGTACCTGGAAACAAGAGCAATAGAGCAGTTTATATATCAACGCTCTAAGCTAAGAGCTGATTTTATAAAATATCGTCAAACTTGACTAGAGGTACTGCAACACCCTTCTCGCCACCAAGGTAAACAACATCCACATCTACAGAAGTAGGAACATTATCTTTGACCTCATACACTTTTGAAGTTGTACCACCAATAGTTACAGAAACCTCAGACCCGTTTACTATACCTAAATCAGATATTTTGAAAGAAGTACTTGCTTTACTACAAGCAGCGACACTGGTCCCACCGACAACAGTGATCGGATGCGGTTCACCATCTACATTAACAGTTATAGAGTTAGTAGTAGTCGCTGTATAGGCAACATTAGTAGCATTTATCAGCTCAACAACACCTTCACCACTAGATGTATCAGTCATTGTACCAAAACCATTAGTAGTGACATTACATGTTGGTGATGCAACATACAAATATGCATTTCCGTATGCTAAAGAAGTATGTCCAGATGCATTTTCACCGATCTTATAGTAGACATCCGTGGTACTTTGACCCGTTAAAGCAAAAACTTTCATCTGTGCATTTTGTAACAGTGCTGAGTCACTGTTCGCATATGCTGTAATATTGGCATCATGACCATTCACAACATAAACAACATTTGGTTTTGCAATATCATTGATAGCATCTTTAATCTCATCCGTTCCACAACCACTGGTCATCAAAAGACCAGCACCTAACAAACTCGCTAAAGCAATTGAATGTAATTTCATAATTCTTCCTTTAATAGAGATTTCATCTCTGTTTTTATTCTTCTGACAGGATAGTAACTTTATGCTACGGTCTAATCCATCTACCATTATCTTATAACTTTTTTTAGTAAACTTTACTTAATCCTGTTCTTAATACCTTTACGGTTGTATATTAAGCTGTGTCCAATCTATTTTTGCCAAAGGAACAAAAGAGAGATTTCCATCGTCATAGGCGATCAGACAATACTTCATCTCGTCTCCTAAGTTGACAAACTCTGGATTTATCTGACGAACAGTTTTGTAATGTGCCCCACCATCTACAGAGATCTCCGTACCATACTTAAATTCAACACTGTTAAATGTACTAGTAGTAGTGATCGCACAATCTCCGTACAACGCACCCGATATAGGAGTCGAATCGTTGTTCTCTTTTACTAAAAGTGTTCCTGCCCCAAAGTCTGATCCTGTCAAGTTAAGCACCTGCAAGTTATTGGCATCTTCATTACCGCTAAGATGGTTATGACCATTACAGTGGGTAGCTGCGTAGATATGACTGTAACCTTTTTGAAAAGTAACGGTATCTCCACCCGGGTAAGAGACATCTATAGCACCATTAAATGCAAAAGAGTCAGAGTTTTTACTCTGCACTGTTTGGTATTCTGTCTCTCGGCTAACACCTTCGAACGTAACATTTCCATCCGTATCATTTACAAGAATAACACTATAAACACTTGCTTCATCCAACAGCTGATCTGTTAAATCAGTCAATGCTTTTTCAGGATCTGTAGAACATCCTGAGAACATCAATACACTTGTACCTATAAGTCCTGATACAATAATTGAAGATAACTTCATAATTTCCCCTTTGTTTTAGGCATTATACCTATTTCAACAAGAAGTATAAACTCTTAGCGTTGCAAAAGCGTTGCATTTTAGTCAAAATTGTTCTACAGAATTTTAGTGGTGTCTTATAATCAATACAGACTCAGATACAATTCTCTTTTAGATCCCAACAATAAGAGCGAATCCATGTACAATGATATTCTCCGTAGAACTCAAAACAGCACACCGGTCGAGATGCTGGAAAAAGCCTTCTCTGAGCGATC
>WGDB01000124.1 GCA_015493495.1 Helicobacteraceae bacterium
GTAGGTGAACAGGTGCAGATCAGTACCAAGGCCTTTTCCCCTTCTATAAGTAAACTTTCATAAGGTCAGGCGCTCTTTTTAGAAAGTGAGAGTATCTTCTGAAATCAAGATGTTGTAAAAAGATTCTCTTAACATTACCTTTACATAAAGCATGTATCATCAAGTAACCAAAATTTAAAGCTGATGGAGCATCTTATGAAACCACAATTTACCCTCTTTTATCGTATATGGCATTGGACCATGGCCTTTTCGGTCATTGGACTTTTAGGTACGGTGGCACTGCGCAAAAGTTTTTTAAGTTGGCGTAGTAATGCAGAAGTCATACAGACACAGTTGGCCTCAGTGGGTACTGATGTCTCTTTTGAGAGTGCCAAGATGGTCGCTAAGGCGATTAGAGCACCTATGTGGGAGTGGCACTACATATTTGCACTTTTCTTAGCCATCTCCATCGTGATGCGTCTTGTTATGGTATTCAGAGACCCTAAGATCTTTCCTCTTTTAGTTTTTATACGTGCGCCAAAAGAGGAAAAACTGCAGCGTGGCACCTACTTCTTTTTATGTTTTTCACTGATGGTAATGGCACTGAGCGGCGGTACGCTCTACTTCTATGAGTTTTTAGGTTTCACAAAAGAGGGTGTCCACTGGGTAAAAGAACTTCATGAAAATGTGATGTATGCAGTTCTACTCTTTGTCTCGATGCACTTGGCTGGTGTGTTTCGCCATGAACTTGTCACCAAAGAGGGCATAGTCTCTAAGATGATCCATGGGGATTAGAACTGAAAGTGTTGAACCTTAAGAACACGGAGTTTTATCATCTCAGGACTGTTTTGCAGCTCTAAAGCTTTAGCACCTTTTTTTGTGATCAGTTTGACCCCTATGGTAAGGGTGAGGGTGTCATCTTTTTGAAGTGGTGTTTTAAAAAATATCTCTTTTTTACCATAGACCAGAGTGTCTTTGAGGCTCTCTGTCGCTCTCCATGGCATGGTCTCTTTGCCATCCTCACCCAAGATACGGGTAAAGATAAAAGGAGGTAAGTCTATGGTCTTGTCATCACGGGTAATAGTCGCGTTCAAAACTCCCTCTCTCAGCGCCTGACCAAAAAGTGCATGGTTGGAGCGGTTGATGACATTGACACTAAAGCCCTCGGTGTTTTGCTGCACTTTAAGATCTATATATTTACCCATTTCTCTGTTCATGTGATAGATCCCGGCTATGCCATGATAGGCATGGGTCTTGGAGTCTTTAAGTGTTACCTTGGAGCCCAAAACCTGTGGCATATGGCAGCTAATACAGCTGTTTTTGTCGTTTTTGTCTATCATGGCATCAAGCATGACGGTGTCGAAACCGTGTTCGTTGTTGGTGTGGGAGTGACAGCCCATACAGACGTTGCCGTTGTAGTAATTTTCGTTGTTATAGTCTATTTTGTGGTACGGTGAACTTTGTGAGGTCTTGACCAATCCAAACCATGAGGATTTGGTCTCAAAAGAGGCAGTTTTGGAACCTTTTTTAGAGGGTTCTGCTGTGAAGAACTCTTTTTTAGCACCTGTTGAGATGTTGGTGTTGGACATCTCTCCTTTGTCTACCTCTTTAATGGTGTGACAGAAGACACAGGAGATAGGCTCTTCTCTTTGAATAGCATTGTCCGTGATAATCCCTGTTTCAACAGCTTTTTTGTCAGTAGGAGTATGACACTTGGCACAGGTGTAGCCCTTGGCACCTTTAGGATGCTTGTCCCAAAAAGCCTTGTGCAGTGGGTTGTTATAGATCGAAGATTTACGGTGTGCCGAGTCATAATACTCATCATAGATAATAGGATGACACTTCTGACACACTTTACTTTCGTTTGATGTGGCAAAAAGAGAGAGGGTGAAGAGTGCCGTAAGCGTAAAAAATTTAAGCATTATAAGCCTTTCGAAAAACAATTATAATATTATAGTATTTTACCGTCTTCGTCCTGACTTTATGGAAAAGTCGATACTGTTTGTTGTGTTGTTGAGGTCTTATTTAAATATGATTAATTATGTTATTATTAGATATTAATTATTTACTTGACGGATCACTGTGAAAATATTTATTTTAGTATTAGGATTTTTATCAACGTTATGGTGAGCTGAAGAGTTGGTGGGAACATTGCCTGGTAAGTTTTCTATATCACAAAGTGGTGCAGCAAACAAATAACACAAATATTCCGTTAACATATCAAGAGAATGATAATTCACAACAAGATGATCTTAGTTACATTGGTAACTCTGGTACCCAGATATCTATTACAGATGATCTTAATCTTGACCACCATGATCTCTTTACAGCACTTTCAGTAGTATCAGGGCTAAATATAGCTGTTTCGATCGCTGATGCAGGTTCATACCTTTATGAAGGTGAATACGTCACTGCATTTACCATGTTAGGTGTTGGTATGATACCGGGTGGCAAGCTTGGGATGAAGATTGTTGGTAGTGGGTTTAGGGCTACTAAAAAGGTAGGCTTCTTTCAAGATACTTATTATGGATTAAAGGTTAAAAAGCAAATGTTGAAAAATGACTCGCACGGTTTCCCTGAAATAGTTACAAATTATGAATCTTTTGGTACAGTGAGAACAATAACACCTCGTGATCCAAAACGAATAGGTGAGTCCTTGAAGGAACTTAGAATCCCTGGTAGCTACAGAGGACATAATGGTGACTTTTCTTTTATCAAAGAAAATAACGGTGAAATAACTCATCGTTTATTTGAAAGGAATAGATGATGAACTTAATAGACAATATATTGTCAAATGGTATATCTTTAGAACCTCTTGGAATTGATTCATGGGCGGAAAATAAAGAAGATACACTTAAGTCTATTAAAGAGTTAGAAAAAAATAATATTTTTATTTTAGGTGTGGACGTATATGAGTTAATGGACAATAAAATATTTTATACTACAGATTCGTGCTCATGCGATAAAATGAATAAAGAAACTGATGAAGAATATTTTCATCATTGTATTATAGAAGCACGTCGTTTTGTTGAAGAGTTTCCAGTTCTAGATCAAGGAGAATTTCTATTCTCCATAATCGCTTGTACATCTTTGGAACTCCAGAAGCTTTAAATTACCAGCCCTACAAAACCACCTTAGTAGCATATGTCCCATCTATGGTCCTTAAAATGCGTCTTGTCATCAAAATCGCCGCATAACAAAAAAACTGCTACCATATCCACAAGCGATACATAATGTATCTACCCTAAACAATGAAGTGGTCATCATGTCCGAAGATATTACCAAACGTAAATACCAAATTCTGCAGTCACAATTTGGCCATAAAGCCTTTAGACCGCTTCAAGAGGAGGCGGTTGATGCTATTTTAGCGGGTAAAGACCTTTTGATGATCCTGCCTACGGGTGGGGGAAAGTCACTTGCTTTTCAGCTTCCTACACTGTTGATGGAGGGTGTGACGGTTGTTATCTCCCCCCTTTTAGCGTTGATGCATGACCAGGTCCAGAGTCTCAAGGCACAGGAGATGCGTGCAGAGATGCTCTCTTCGATGCAGAGTTCTGAAGAGAGTGGTGACATCATACGCCGTCTTTATGCCAACGAGATCGACTTTCTCTACCTTTCTCCTGAACGTCTTAACACTGATGGTATGCGTAACATCCTTTCACAGATCAAGCTGAACTATTTTGTCATTGACGAGGCCCACTGTATTAGTGAGTGGGGACATGAGTTTCGTGGAGATTACCGTGCCCTCTCTCAGCTAAAAGAGCAGTATCCTCATGTCTCAGTGGCTGCTTTTACAGCGACGGCTACAGAACATGTACGTCATGACATTGTTCGAAACCTGCGGCTTGATAACGCTATCGTGCTGCAAGGGAAGATCTTTAGAGAGAACCTGCAGATCACAGCGAAGCACCGCATTAAAGATGGTTATGACCAACTCAGCGGGTTTTTAGATGACCATAAAGAGGAGAGTGGGATCGTTTATGCTTTTTCTCGTAAAAGTGTTGAAGCCATCGCCGCCCATCTGCAGAAAAAGGGTTACGCCGCTGCGGCATATCATGCCGGAATGCCCAGTGCCCAGCGTAACAGTGTCTTTCATGACTTTGTTCATGATGAGGTAAAGATCATTGTTGCGACCATCGCTTTTGGTATGGGGATCGACAAAAGCAACATTAGGTTTGTGGTTCATATGTCACTTCCAAAAACACTTGAAAATTACTATCAGGAGATCGGTAGAGCAGGGCGCGATGGCGATCATGCGGATGTCGTGCTACTTTTTAGTGCAGGTGACACCATACAGCAGAAGCGTTTTGTGGAGATGAACGATGGAGATCTTCAGTACAAGACACATTTACTCGAAAAGCTAGCGACCATACAGCGTTTTGCCAGCAGTGAGACCTGCAGACACCAGCAGTTGGCAGCCTATTTTGATGATACCCTAGAGGCATGTAAAGATAAGTGTGACAACTGTCTTGAACCTGACCACGAAAAAAAAGATATCTCGACTGAGGCCCAGATGTTGCTTTCGACTGTCTACAGAACAGGCCAGTCTTTTGGTAAAAACTATCTCATCGATATCTTAAGAGGCTCTAAAGAGCAGAAGATCCTCTCTAACGGACACGATGCACTGTCTGTTTATGGAGTAGGGGAGAAGCTAAGTAAAAAGCAGTGGTTTGTAGTGATAGACCGACTTTTAGAGGTAGAGGCATTGGGTGTCAATGAGCATCAGGGTCTGGTCTTGACAGAGAGCGGTCTGAAGATCTTAAAAGGGCAAGAGAAGCTGCTTATTCGTAGTGAACGTCTCAACGTCAAAGCTAAAACGGTCAAAAAAGCAGCACCAGAAGCCTTCGACTACGATACCGAACTCTTTGAGGCCCTCCGCGCCCTCCGTCACGAGATCGCCCAAGAGAGCAATGTCCCGGCCTACATTGTCTTTGGAGACAAAACGCTTAAAGAGATGGCGGCTAAA
>WGDB01000125.1 GCA_015493495.1 Helicobacteraceae bacterium
AACCCTGTGATGATGTTTGTAGGCTGGGAGTTGGTAGGTCTCTCTTCGTATCTGCTGATCGGTTTTTACCATCAGGACTACGCCAACATCACTGCGGCGAACAAGGCCTTTATCTTGAATAGAGTAGGGGATTTTGGATTTATTATCGCGATTGCACTGCTTTTTATCAGTTTGGAAGGGAGTGGTTTTACCTTTGATGCTATTGCTGCCAACATCTCGACACTTTCTACCGAGCGACTGACACTGATTGGTTTGCTGCTGTTTGTGGGTGCTATGGGTAAGTCGGCGCAGATCCCGCTTTATGTCTGGCTGCCTGATGCGATGGCGGGACCGACGCCGGTCTCAGCACTGATCCATGCCGCGACGATGGTCACGGCCGGGGTCTACATGGTGGCGCGATACAGCTTTTTATATGTCGAGATCCCTGATGTTGGTCTGTTTATCGCTTATATCGGTGCGGCTTCTGCTCTTTTTGCGGCACTGATGGCGACCTTTGAAAGTGATATTAAAAAGATCCTTGCCTACTCTACCATGAGTCAGTTGGGGTACATGTTTATCGCTGTGGGTCTGGGTGCTTACAGCAGTGGTATTTTCCATGTCTTTACTCACGCCTTTTTTAAAGCCCTGCTTTTTATGGGTGCAGGTGCGGTGATCATTGCTCTGCATCATGAACAGAACATCTTTAAGATGGGGGCGTTGAAAAAGGCCTTGCCTGTTGTTTATGTCACTATGTTCATCGCTACTCTGGCCATCAGCGGGATCCCTCCTTTTGCAGGGTTTTTCTCTAAAGATGCCATCTTGATGGCGGCCTTTGCGAGTGAGCATTATGACATCTGGACAGTAGGGCTTTTCACCGCCTTTTTGACCGCCTTTTATATGTTCAGACTGCTTTTTAGTGTCTTCTTTGCAGAAGGTTCAAAAGAGAGAACACTTCAAGAGCTTCCAGGCAGTATGACCAGACCACTGCTCTTTTTAGCCTTGGGCAGTGCAACAGTTGGCTTTTTAGGTCTCAATGAAGCCTTTGGAGGTCACTCTTGGTTCCAGAACTTCCTGAGCTTGCCTGATGTGGTGTATGAGGTCTCTCATAGGCAAGAGTATATGCTTGCAGTACTCAGTGTTGCCGTGGCGCTTATGGGGATGGGACTCGCTTACAGGATGTTTGCACACAACCCTCAAGAAGCGAAGGCCGATCAGTGGCTCAAGACTTTGATCATCAACAAGTTCTATGTGGATGAACTCTATGACATGGCGATTGTCAAACCACTTTTACTGCTCAGTCGACTTATCGCCACGGTGATCGATCCTAAAATAGTGGATGCGCTTATCATGGGACTCTCCAAAAGCTATCTTTTGATGGGCAGAGGTTTCGCCCGTCTACAGACCGGAAGGGTAGGAGACTATGCCTTGCAGATACTCGTAGGGGTCTCACTGATGTCCACTTATATACTTTTTAAACTGGGGATGATGTAATGATGGCTTATATACTCAGTTTTATCATCTTTATTCCGGTAGTTACGGCAGCACTTTTAGGTCTGTTCCGTGCCAAACGTCGCCTGCTGCGTGGGGGTGCCATACTCTCATCACTTGTCACCCTCTTTTTAGTGCTCATGGTGGTAGTACAGTTTGATCCTCATGGCGGGATGCAGTTTATACAAAAAAGTTCATGGATCAAGAGTTCGGGGATGTCCTACTTTATAGGTGTTGATGCACTTTCGTTGGTTATTTTACTGCTGATCGCACTTTTGATGCCACCACTGTATATCTATATGTATCATGAAGATCGTAAAGGATATTGGTACAACATGATGCTTCTGCAGAGTGGTGTGACGGGAGCAGTACTTTCGCTTGACCTGGTGCTTTTTTACCTTTTTTGGGAGACGATGTTACTGCCGATCTTTATTATGATCGGGAAGTATGGCAACGGTATGCACCAATATAACTCCATGAAGATCGTTTTAATGACCATTTTGGGTTCTATGAGTATGCTCTTTTCCATACTCTATCTTGGTTATGTCTACTTTGAGACCCATGGTGTTTGGAGTTTTGCGCTTAATGACCTTGCGACTTTAGAGTTTGATCCACAGACCTTTATCTGGCTGGCGGCAGGTTTTCTCTTAGCCTTTAGCATTAAAATACCACTGGTTGGTTTTCACGCCTGGATGGCACCGGCTTATGGTTCTGCACCTACACCGGCAGTGATCATCCTCTCAGCCATTATGGCCAAACTAGGCATCTATGGTATCTGGCGGTTTGGATATGGACTTTTTGAGAGTATCTTGACCTATTATGCTCCGGTTATCATTGTCTTAGCCTTGATCGGTCTGTTGTACTACGCTATACGTGCTATCACTGAAGACAACCTGCGTAAGATGTTCGCCTACTCCTCAGGTTCGCACCTTTCGCTGATTGCTTTAGGCCTCTTTTTAGAAAACGAATACGCTTGGAGTGGCAGTCTTTACTTCATAGCGACCCATGCACTTGCCACTACCGGGATCTTTTTTATGATCGGTCTGACCTATAAACGTTTTAAGACAGTTCACATCAGTGAACTAGGCGGTATCGCCAGTGCTTTGCCACGTTTTACATTTTTCTTTGCTTTTTTTGCGCTGAGTATTGCCGGACTTCCTGGAACAGGAGGTTTTGTAGCAGAACTCTTGATCATCATTGGTGCTTTTAAAGCCCACTTTTGGGTGGGTGTATTTACCGCTACAAGTATGCTTTCGGCGATGCTTTATATCTTCTGGATGTTGCAGCGTACTCTTTTTGGTCAGACCCGAAACAGTTGCAGTGACTATAAAGATCTCTCCAAAAGAGAGGTCGCGATGTTACTACCACTGGTGATCATGCTTTTGGTGACAGGGATCGCACCCTCACTCTTTACACCATTTTTTGAGCCTTATTTGCAAAGTACCTTGCATGATGTTGCGCTGAGTTTAGGGAGCTTAAGATGATAGAAGAACTTTTTTTAGCCCTGCCTATGGCCATTGTGGTCCTTGGTGCTTTCACCTTGATGCTTTTGAGTCATAAAAAGGGGATGAACCTTGATCGGCTCAACCTGGTGGCAGTCTTTTTTTTAACGATCTCTCTTCTTTTGGAGTTTTTCTCACTGGGTGATCACAGCATTAACTATCTTTTTGCTGATCTCTTTGGAGAGAGCTTTATACTCGATGATTTTGCAACGATCTTTGACCTGATGTTTACGGCAGGTGCTATCTTAACGCTTTTGATCAACAACGACTACTTTAAAAGCCGTGACTATATCAATGGTGAGTACTTTGCACTGCTGCTCTTTAGTGTGTTTGGTATGATGATGCTCTCTCACG
Source organism: Helicobacteraceae bacterium (assembly GCA_015493495.1). Classification (GTDB taxonomy): domain Bacteria; phylum Campylobacterota; class Campylobacteria; order Campylobacterales; family Sulfurimonadaceae; genus Sulfonitrofixus. Next base: position 3,324 of record WGDB01000125.1, read on the forward strand.
CACATGAACTGATGACTGCTTTTATTGCTCTTGAGATCGCCTCTTTAAGTGTTTATACCTTGGTGGGCTATCATAAAAACAATAGACTTAGCTCTGAAGCGATGATGAAGTATATGGTCTTGGGTTCGATGACGGGTGCGTTTTATATGATGGGAACAGCCATGATCTATGGTGCGGTGGGCGCTACAACCTTAAGTGAGATCGCACTCTATGTGAATGCTCATGAGATGGGTGAACTCTCTTTGGTGATCGTTGGCGCGAGTTTTATTATGATCACGATCATGTTTAAGATTGGTGCGGTGCCTTTTCATGCCTGGATCGTTGATGTCTACCATGGTGCGCCGTACCCTATTACTATGTTTATGGCCTCAACCTTTAAGATCGCTATTTTTGCGATCGCCTTGAGACTCTACCTTGTGGACTTCGCTTCCATTAACAGTTTTTGGACTGAAATATTACAGCTCTTGACCATTTTAACCCTTTTTGGAGGTTCATGGCTGGCTATCTCTCAGCAGACGGTGAAACGTATGTTGGCGGGTTCTAGTATTGTTCACAGTGGCTATCTTCTTATCGGTATCTCTTCGTTGGGTCTTGGTTCTGAACTGGCTGCACCAGCCATTATGTTTTACCTGATCGCCTACTTTTTAAGTTCGGCGGGTGCTTTTGGGATATTAAGCTTTATTGCTTCGCAGAGTACCAAGCAGATGCGTTATGAGGACTTTAAAGGTTTTGCCGGCCGTCGTCCCTACATGGCACTGTTGATGAGTATCTTTATGCTCTCTCTGGCAGGTTTTCCTTCGACCATAGGCTTTTTAGGTAAGTTTTATATTTTTACAAGTGCTATAGAGTCTGGTCAGATCTTATTGGCCGCCTTAGGGATCTTGATCGCTTTTATCTCGGTCTATTACTATTTCAAACTCATCGCTATGATGTACTTCTATCCATCGGAGCGTGAACAGAAGATCTTTCCTATTAACATCAGTACAGTCTTGATCACGATGATGGGGTTGATCGTTGTCTGGGGCGGGATAGGAACTTCACTGATCCCATTTATCCCTGGAGCAGATGGATTTCTTGAGATCGCGGTTCAGGCCATACAGTCACTAAAGTAGGTATGCGCTAGTATTTTTAATGGTTTGGGATCTCAATGATAAAACGGGCACCTTGGTTTGTATTTTTCAAAAAGAGCACTCCACTACAGTGTTCATGGATGATGAGTTTGGACATGTAGAGCCCAAGACCCATGCCATGTTTCTCTTTTTTAGTGGAGAAGTAGGGATCGAAGATCTGGTCTAAAATATCGTCGCTGACGCCACCGCCACTGTCTTCGATATGGATGTAAGTCTTAGACTCCTCTTGTGTTGCCTTGATCCAGATATACCCCTCATGTTCTTGCTCTTTTAAGACATCGATCGCATTGTTGATGATGTTCATCAACACCTGTATCATCTCACCCTCAAGCCCTGTGATGGTATGTGAGAGTCTGTCGTCAAAGTGCAGGTGTACATGGGCGTTGTCTATGGCAGGAGAGAGCACCTCTATGGCCTGTTTGATCGTGGTAGAGAGGTCAAAGGTACGTTTTTCGTTACTGGTGTTATAGAAGTTTCTAAAGTCATCAATAGTGTTGGAGAGCAGGGCAATACGCTCATCAATCGTTCTCAGTTCATGAGTGAGTGCCTCAGGTGTCAACTCCTCTTTTAAGACGATAGAGAGTTGCAGTTTTGCTGAGATGGCCGAGATCGAAGAGAGCGGTTGTCTCCATTGATGGGCGATCATAGCGATCATCTCACCCATCTGTGCGAGACGTGACTGTTGCAAGATGTACTCATCTTTTTTACGGACCTCTTCAACACTGCTTTTGACCTTGGTATTCAGGGAGTTATTAAGCGTGATGAATGCATGTTCCAAGTCGAGCATCTTTTGTGTATAGGCCTTTACTGCGATAGTAGTGATGAGTAGACCGGTGAGAGCAGTGGTAATGGAGAGTGAAGAGAGTTGCAGATCAAAAAAGATGTTACTAAACAAAATAATAAAGACTGATACGGTTGCGGTAACATACCCATAGCCTAGACCACCGGCAAAAAAGGCAAGAAAGACAGCGATATAAAACCAGATGATCCGAAACTCATCATTAGGAATCATGATAAGTGCGGAGGTAAATGTCATTAAAGATGAAGTCAGTATCAGGGTTAAAACAGTGTCATACAACTCTTTAGACTGGCGTAACCAAAAGATCAAAAAGAGGTTGAACCCGGCAAAAAAGAAGTTGACATTGGCATGAAAATTTCCTATAGGAGCCAATTTAAAGTAGTGTAAAAAACCAAATACGGTGGAAGTTATGACAATAACTATCATAATGATATTGATAAAACGAAACTTGAATTTTAGGGGAAGCTCATTGTTTTTGAAGTGGTGGCCACTTTCGAGGACTCTGTCTATATTAATCATAAATAATTGTATCTTAAGAAGATTAAAAGGGCTTCTTAAAGAGAGCTAACAGGTGAAAATTAACTGACAAACTGTCTGATTACTGTATAAGGGCATGTTATACTGAATGCAAAGGAGCATTGATGGATAACCAATTTCTTAAAGAGAGTGGTGTGACCTTTCCTATTATTGGTGGTCCGATGTACCCTTGCTCCAATCCTGAACTGGTAGCTGCTATCTCTGAAGCAGGTGCATTGGGCATCGTTCAGCCACTTACTCTTACCTATGTAGAGGGTTATGACTTTAGAGAGGGATTGCGTTATATTCGAACCCTTACACATAAACCTATAGGTATGAATGTGCTTATTGAAAAAAGCTCGAAAAAGTATGAAGAGAAGATGCAAAGGTGGATTGAGATCGCTTTAGAAGAGGGGATCCGATTTTTTATCACCTCCTTAGGAAAACCTGACTGGGTTGTTAAAAAAGTACATCCGTTTGGAGCCAAAGTCTATCATGATGTGACCAACGTGCATTGGGCAGAGATCGCGGTTGATTCGGGAGTAGACGGTTTTGTTGCGGTAAACAACAGAGCGGGAGGCCATACCGGAGAAGCTTCTTTAGAGACACTGATCCAAAAGTTACGGATCTACGGTCTGCCAGTGGTCTGTGCTGGTGGGATTAGTGAGAGAGAGGGGTTTGAAAAATCACTCTCCTTGGGGTACAGTGCTGTACAGATGGGGACCCGTTTTATAGCCACACAGGAGTGTAAAGCCTCAGATGACTATAAACAGGCTATTGTTGATGCTCAGGAGAGAGACATTGTTTTAACTGAAAAGATCACAGGTGTTCCTGTTTCTGTGATTAACACCAGTAACATAAAAAAGCGAGATCTGCTTCCTGGAACCATTGCCCAATGGTTCCTCTCTCACCCAAAATTTAAACATCTTATGCGTATGTTTTATGTTCTGCGCTCGCTTAAAAGTCTCAAAAAAGGGATGAAAGCTAAAAAAGCAGAGGCACAGTTTTGGCAGGCAGGTAAGAGTGTTTCAGGTGTTAAAAAGATAAAACGTGTAGAAGAAGTGATACAAGAGTTAAGCAGTTCTCTGCGCTGAGGTAACAGATAACCCCATTTTTTACCTCTAAACGCTATAATATAGACTATTATAAATTTTATGTCGAAATGACAATATATGCTGCCCGTTTTGGGTGCCGTAAAAATGGAGAGACTTTGCAACAAAATATAGAACCGATGACTAAGTTTGGATACGAACGCCTGCAGGCTGAGTCTAACCACCTGAAACTGGATATTCGCCCAGGTGTTATTAAAGCTATTGAAGAGGCCGCTGATATGGGTGACCTTAAAGAAAATGCTGAATACCATGCAGCCAAAGAACAGCAAGCCAATATAGATCGCCGCTTGCGGGAGATAGGTGAGATGTTAAACAATGCTCAAATCGTTGATCCTACTGTACTTAACCATACCCGTGTAAGTTTTGGCTCTACTGTAGTGTTGGAAGATACGGATACGGAAGATGAAGTGACTTACACCATTGTTGGTGGTTGTGAAAGCAATCCTGACATCGGTCTGATCTCTTTTAACTCTCCGCTGGCAAAGCAGATCTTAGGTAAAGAAGAGGGCGATGAGTTAAAAGTACGTCTTCCGGGTGGGGTAAAAGAGTTTGAAGTCATAGAGGTCAAATACCAAGATATCGTATTTGAATGTCATGATTAAAGTTGCTGTGATCGGGGCGAGTGGCTACACGGGTCTTGAACTTATTAAGATGATTATCAACCATCCAAATTTCGAGCTCTCTTATGTGGCTACAAGTGAGGGTGGGGTTACATTGACTGAACTTCACCCCTCTTTAAAAGGCGTCATTGAACGAGATGTTTATAAAGCAGATGCTAAAGAGTTGGCGCAGCGCTGTGAACTTGCTTTTTTAGCATTACCACACCAAACAGCGATGGGGTTTGTTAAAGAGTTGATGGCTTTAGATATTAAGGTTGTTGATCTCTCTGCTGATTATCGTCTCAAACAAGAGACCTACGAGGCACATTATTGCGAACATATAGATGTGAAAAACCTAGAACATGCGGTTTATGGTCTGCCTGAAATGTATCGGGATTCTATTAGAGAAGCACGTTTGGTGGCGAACCCAGGGTGTTATCCGACAGCGGCCATTTTAGGACTGCTTCCTTTTGTCTCGTATATTGATGAAAATTATCCTATCTTTATAGATGCAAAAAGTGGGGTTAGTGGTGCTGGTAAAAAGTGTACTTCAAGTACACACTATATCGCTATTAATGAAAATATTTTTGCTTATAAACCATTTGCACACCGCCATGAACCTGAGATTCATGAGAAGCTTTTTTTAAAAAGCAACAAAAATTTTGATATTAATTTTGTACCGCATCTTATTCCTGCTACACGTGGGGAACTGATAGATGCCTATATGTTGATTACTCAAGAGATAGACCCTATTGCAGTACTTAAAGCGTATTATAAAGATGAGCCGTTTGTACGAATTTTTGAAGGGCCTGTTGATATCAAGTCATGTGCAGGAACAAACTTTTGTGATATCTATGCACAAGTGAAAGGGAACAAGCTTTATGTTAATAGCAGTATTGACAACATTGTTCGTGGTTCATCATCACAAGCGATTGCCAATGCCAACTTAATGATGGGTCTTGCCGAAAATGCAGGTATTCCCAATATTGCCTATGTCCCATAGTGAGATAAAGCTTCTTGAGGGGGCCATTTTTTTAAGTGATGCCCACTACTCGTTCAAACACACTGTACTTTTGGACTTTTTAAAAGCGCTGCGTGCTCAAGAGATCCAGACCCCACAACTTATTTTGATGGGAGATGTCTTTGACCTGCTCTTTGGTGGGATCTCTACGACTATAGCGCGTAACCAAGAAGCGATTGACCTTATTAATACCCTTAGTGATAACATAGAGATACTCTATCTTGAGGGTAATCATGATTTCAATGTGATTTCGATATTTCCCGGCGTAGAGGTTTTTACACTCCAACAACAACCCCTTGTGGCACAATTCAAAGAGCAGCGTGTTGCTTTGGCCCATGGTGACTTTAAGGGGCCTGCTCTTTATCGTTTTTATACTGCGCTGATTAGAAAAAGCTGGGTCTTGAAAATACTTAATGTCATTAATACTATAGGCCGAGGCTTTATTATAAAGAGACTTGACAGCAGACTTGAACATAAAAAAGAGTGTAGAGAGATAGCTGGATTTGAAGCTTTGACACTTGAACGTCTTACGGTAGAGTATTTGAAGGATTTTGACCTGTTTATAGAGGGCCACTTCCATCAAGATAGCAGTTTTAATGTGGGCTCTTGTCTCTACACCAACCTGCCTGCATTTGCCTGCAGTCCTAGCTATATGAGACTGACGACAACAGGCCTGATCTCGGAAACTTTTGTGAAAGCAGAGGTATAAAAGATGTTAGATAAGCGAAAAGTAGCTTTAGTGGTCACTCATGAAAAAGATGCTGTTCACTTTAAAATAGAGGGTGAACCTGCCATACAATGTCTTGATGTTATAGAAAAACAGTTGAAAAATGCGGTGAAGAGACTTAACACCAAAAGTGTTGTTTGGGATCTCTCTTGTGTAAAAAAACTGGATTCTGCTCTGGCGCTGCTGATCGTAAAAGAGATAGAACGTGCCAAAAACAGTGACATAGAAGTGCTTGTTACCGGGATGCAGGGTGATGCGCAAAAGATGTTGCACATGGCAAAAGATCATGCCCATTTTGAGAGTGAGTTTGCTCCAAAAGAGCAGGGGTTATTCTATGATGTCGGAGCAGATACCTTGGTGCGTCTGAAAAGCCTGAATGCCTTTTTTGCCTTTTTTGGGCAGATGAGTATGGTCTTTTTGCACTCACTGTATCGACTCAAGATGTTCCGTTGGAAAGAGACCCTTTTTGAAGTCTATGAAAGCGGGATCAAAGCACTGCCTATTGTGATGTTGACCATGTTTTTAGTGGGTATTGTCGTGGCATATCAATCCTCTACACAGCTAAAGATCTATGGTGCCAATATATTTATAGTAGACATGTTGGGGATTTCGATCTTGCGTGAGTTGGCACCGATGTTGGCAGCGATCATTATTGCAGGGCGGAGTGGTTCTTCTTATGCTGCACAGATCGGGGTGATGAAGATCACTGAAGAGCTTGATGCGATGCGGACAATGGGCTTTGATCCTTATGCTTTTTTAGTGTTACCACGGATGATGGCACTGATGTTGATGATGCCGATCTTGATCTTTTTTGCAGACATAACAGGTATTATTGGAGGCATGTTGATCGCTAAAGTTGACTTGGGCCTCTCTCCTACGCTGTTTGTGGAGCGGTTTATTCAGGTAGTTCATGTGAAACATTTCTGGATTGGTCTTTTTAAGGGGCCGTTTTTTGCAGTCTTGATCGCAACTATTGGGATCTATCGTGGTTTGCAGGTTAAAAACGATACACAGAGTATTGGTTTTAATACCACTAAAGCTGTGGTTGAGTCTATTTTTGCAGTGATCATCTGTGATGCCTTCTTCTCGATCATCTTTACAAACATGGGATTCTAGGAGGTTCATGGATGCAGCAGTCTAAAAAAATTCTCGAAGTTAAAGATGTTGTTACCAAGTTTGGTAAAAATCTAGTGCATGATGGTGTAAACCTTCATGTGAATGCAGGTGAGATCTATGGCTTTTTAGGGCCGAGTGGTTGTGGCAAGTCTACCTTGATGCGTGAGATCATTATGTTAGAGCAGTTTCACAGTGGTTCTATAGAGCTTTTAGGACAAAAGATAGAAAAAGTGCGCAGGCGTGCTGCCCAAAACCTAAGAATGCAGTGGGGTGTACTCTTTCAGTCCAATGCACTTTATACCTCTCTGACGGTAGCGGAGAACATTGCACTTTCGCTTCAAGAGTACACCAAACTCTCTCCAAGTATGATCAAGGACATTGTGGCCTTTAAGATCGATATCGTGGGACTTAAACAGTTTGATGGAACCCTCTACCCCTCAGAGATCAGTGGTGGTATGAAGAAGAAGGCTGCTTTAGCCAGAGCCCTGGTAATGGATCCCAAGATCTTGTTTTTAGATGAACCGACTTCTGGTTTGGATCCTATTTCTGCACGAGAGTTTGATGCACTTATAGTAAAATTACGAGACTTGTTAGGCATTAGCGTTGTGATGGTCACCCATGATCTGACCTCGATACACAACACCTTGGACAGAATGGCGGTCATAGACAACAAAAAGATCGTTGCTGAAGGGACCTTAAATGAGGTCACCAAGATAAAAAGCCCATTTATAGAACGATTTTTCGATGAAGGATTACGATGAACTCAAAAACAAATTACACCTTAGTCGGGCTTTTCGTTATGGTCTCCATAGCGATGATCTTTGTCTTTGTTATTTGGCTTATACGACCGACGGACAAACAGCAAGTCACCTCTTTTAAGATATTTTTTACGGAGTCTGTTTCTGGACTGAATGTAGACTCACCTGTTAAATATCGGGGGGTCACTATAGGTAAAGTGACCAGGATGAAGATCAATCCGGAGAACTCTGAAGAGATCGAAGTCGAAATCCTAGTAGATAAAACGGCACCGATTAAGGTGGACACTGTGGCTAAGTTAAAGTCACAAGGTATTACGGGCTTAAACTATATTGACCTGAGCAAAGGTTCTCCGGATACACCGCTGCTTTGTGATGAAAGTGTAGACCCTGTTATTACTTCGGTACCTTCATTTTTAGTCAAGGTCGAAGAGTCCTTTGGTTCGGTCTCGGTCAACCTCTCTAAGACTTTACATGAGACCAGTGTCTTGCTTAGAGAAGAAAATCAGCAAGAGATTACTAAAGCCTTGAAACACTTTACTTCAACCATGCAGAAGATCGATGAAGCGCTCTCTCCAAAAGCTGTGGAGGATTTTCATCGTCTTTTGGTATCGGCACGTTCGAGTATGCAGCGTTTGGACAAAAGTATGCCCAAAATTGACAAGACTCTGGAAACAACTATGGATTTCGAAGAGAAATCAGCCAATGCTCTGACCTCCATTTCCAACAGCTACAAGACGATAGCATCGTCGATGGCGGTATTTGAGGCGCGTAACAAAAATGGTGACTACTCTGTAAAAGAGAGCACCGAGGAACCTATGAAGCAGTTTGGTGTCACTATGAGAGAGATGCAGCAGACGCTTATAGAGATTAATGAACTGTTAGCACGCTACGGAGACAGCCCTTCGAACATGCTGTTACAGAGTGAAGAACCTAATGTTGGGCCAGGAGAGAAGTAATGAGAAGTTTTTTAAGTATGCAGTTGCTGTTTGCAATGATGTTTTTAGTCATGTCGGGATGTTCGATCCAGTCTACTGTACCTCCCACAAGCAAGTTAAGTCTTAATGCCCATCCTAATATCCCCGTGATAAAAGATAGTGCTTTTAAAGAGAAAGTAATTAGGATGGGGGTGATAGAAAGTACAACCATGCTCTCTGGAACTACGATCTATTATACAACTGACAGTGGAGAGAACTACTCTTATACTAAGGCCCGCTGGAACGAAAGCGTGACTAAAAAGCTGGGTGACGCGATGGTACAATCCTTGAGTAAAAGTCACATTTTCAAAGATGTGATCCCTTTTCGCTCTTTGGCCAAAAATGACCTGATCTTTGAGATCAATATTTATGACTTCTCTCAGGTGATTCATGATGATGGCACCTCTACCGTACATATGGCTGTGAAGCTAAGAGTTGTTGAGCAGTACAATCGTAATATCATAGCCACCAAGTTGTTTGAAAAGTCTATTAATGACCTTGAAGGTAATGTCCAAGGGGCAATGAAAGGCTATAACAAGTTACTAAATGACTGTTTGACAGAGACTCTCAAGTGGTTGCAAAAAAATGCGTAACCTCCAAGGCTTAACACTTATACACTTAAGTCTCATATGACCAACAGCGCTTTTGATATAATGGCGCTATGAATGAATCCTTATATAAAAAACGCAGAGAGACCCTTCTAGAAAAGATGCAAGAGGGGGTTGCTGTTCTTGCTAATGCCAGACTGCAGACCCGCTCCAATGATACTGAGTACCCCTACCGGCCCAACAGTGACTTTTACTATTTAACCGGTTTTAAAGAAGACAATAGTATTTTAGTCTTGATCAAAACAGCAGATGAGACTAAGTGTCTCCTTTTTGTCCAAAAAAAGGTTCCTGAGATGGAGCTGTGGACTGGTAAACGTCTTGGTGTGGATGGTGCAAAAGAGCGTTTTAAAGTAGACGAAGTCTTTATCAGTGAGGATTTTGAAAAAGAGATGAAAGTGCTTATGGCAGAGCAACATCTTCTTTACTATGACCTTTTTAGTGATGATGTACTTTATAAACAGCTTAGAGCTTTAGCAAAAGAGATGCTGCATATCCGAACAGTCATAGTCTCGCCACGCTCTTTTAGTGATATTACCAAGCTGACTCAGGAGATGCGCCTGATCAAAAGTACAGAAGAGATCGTACAGATCAAAAAAGCTTTGGCCATTACCCAAAAGGCACACCATCACGCTATGAAGGTCTGTAGACCTGAGCTTGATGAGTTTGTACTGCAAGCGGAGTATGAGTACATCTTTAAAAAAGAGGGCGCATACAGTGATGCTTATACCACGATCATCGCTGGGGGCAATAACGCTAATACTTTGCACTATATCAATAACGATGCCAAACTCAAAGCAGGCGACTTAGTCTTAGTGGATGCTGGATGCGAGTATGGTTTTTATGCAAGTGATATTACAAGAACCTACCCAGTCGATGGTAAGTTCACTACAGCGCAAAAAGAGCTTTACGAGATGGTACTGGATGTCCAGTTAAAGATTATCAATGCAATTAAACCCGGAGGCTCTAAAAAAGCACTGCAGGCACTCTCAGAGAGACTATTAACAGAGGGGATGCTCAAACTGGGTATTTTAAAAGGTCATGTCAAAACACTGATGGACGAAAAAGCCCACAAAAAGTACTATCCTCACGGCATCGGTCACTGGATGGGCATAGACGTGCATGACCCATGCCCATATAGTGATGACAATGGTGATGAGATCCTGTTTGCAGAAGGGATGGTCTTGACCATAGAACCGGGGATCTACCTGCCTGAAGAGGATGAAGCCGTACCTGAAAAGTATCGCGGTATCGGCATACGGATAGAAGATGACATTTTGGTGACAAAAGAGGAGTGTGAAAACCTCTCGGCAGGCATTGCCAAGAGTGTGGAAGAGATCGAAGTCCTATGTGTCATGAGTTCTAGTTAGGGGTTAATGGAAAAAGAGATAAACTTTATAACATTAATTATACAGCTGTGCGGTCTAGCTCACCGTTCGCTACTAGTAAACTGCTCGAAGACTTCTTTGATCTTCTTCATACTAACTGGCTTGAAGATACAGTCGTCCATCCCTGACTCGATCGCCATCAGACGTTGTTCTTCGGTGGCATCTCCACTGATCCCGATGATAGGGATGTGTGGGTAGTTGTTCTCTTTTTCGAGCTGACTAATAATACGGGCCGCTTCACTGCCATTCATATGTGGCATGTTCTCGTCCATAAGGATCAGGTCAAACGGGTCTTTCCACGCCTGGACCCGCTTGTAGATTTCGAGTGCTTCATCCCCATCAGAAGCACTCTCTACTAAAGCGTCAAATTTTTTGATTACTTCACGCATGAAGTGAACGTTAAGCTGGTTGTCATCGACAACCAGCACCTTTTTCTTGTGCTGTGGAGCCGTACTCTCTTTACGTTGATCTTTACGCTCTTTTTTTTCCTCTTGAGGTAGTAGAACATCGTAGAGGCGGTCTGGTCCGAATGAACACTCAATCTCGTTGACTTTGCCCTCAAGCTCCTCTGAAAAGTACTTGAAAGCGGTCTGCTTGAAGATGGTGATCGAAGTACCGTTGTCCAGGTTCTTCTGCGCCTGAGGATAGTCGATAAGATCCTGACTGATAAAGAGGTGGGTATAGCTGCTCTGGTTGACCTCGCTACAGCTGCTGAAGCTGTCAAGTTGTTCGTCGATACCCAGAGCTGTGAGGTAGCGTTTGAGTATCACACCTGTCGGAGCGAAGTCCTCGGAGAAGATGAGTGCTGGTTTTACCTTCTTGAGTGCCTTAAGATCGAAGTTGGTCGCACTGTCGGCGATGGCGTCACTTACATCAAGCGAGAAGTAGAAACGGCTCCCTTTGCCGAGTTCGCTCTCGAGATGGAGTCGGTCACCGAGTTTTTCGGCCAGACGGGAGCTGATAGAGAGCCCCAGACCCGTTCCACCAAATTTTCTGGCGGTCGAAGAGGTCTCTTGGGAGTAGGCCTCGAAGATCTTTGACTGGTTTTCCTTTGCGATTCCGATACCGGTATCGATGACACTGAAATCGATCCTGCTCTTTTTGGTGTCGTAAAGTACCTCGAGGGTGATCTCACCGCGTTCAGGCGTAAACTTGATGGCATTTCCCAACAAGTTTGAGAGGATCTGTTTGATGCGGTGTGGGTCCGAGACCACCGTCTTGGGCAGAGCTGGATCGAGATAGAGTTTAAAAAGGATACTCTTTTTCTTCATCCGTGCACAAAAGAGCGGTGCCATGGCGCCGAACTCTTCGACGGGGTTGAAATTAATCTTCTCAAGCTCCATCATCCCTTTTTCGATCTTGGTAAAGTCGAGCAGGTCGTTGATGAGTGCGTTCATCATCGTTCCGCTCTTTGCTGCGCTCTCAAGATATATAAGCCGTTCTTTATTCTTCTCATCTACTTGCAGTAGGTCAATAAAACCCATAACTGCGTTCATAGGAGTACGGATCTCATGGGCCACCTCAGCTAAGAACTGGGTGCTTGATGCCATTATTGCCTCGGCACGTTCCTTCTCTTGGCGAAGTGTTTCTATTTCCGTTGTTGACTGTGCAGCGGCCGCTCGCGTTTTAAAGATCCATTCACGCTCACGTAAAAAAGGGAGAAGTGTTTCGAGAAGATCAAGGTCATTGTCTGTGAACTGCTGTAGATCCGACTTGGAGGTCGCCGCTTCGAGTAGTAGAAAAAGTTCACCCTCTTCATTGCTCACTGGAAGGAAGATAATGTCTTTAATAGAATCGTCCGCAGCATTGTCGACGCTTTTGTTGAACGCCTTTGCCTCCTCAACAGTATTAATGTAAAATGCTTTTTTCTCTGAAACAACTCTGCCGAGCAAGCCCTTGTCCCATGGTAGCGACATCGCCTTATGATGCTTACTTGCATCAATATAGAGACGTTTTTTGTCACCGTCGATTTGCCATGCTGTAGCAAAGGCAGCGGTAGCGATGCTTTTTACCAGCTCTTCTAGATGTGAAAGTGCCTCTGTATGTGCAGCCGCATTGTCGATAAGCTTGAACTTCTCAAGTGTCACCTTTAGAAGCTGATTACGGGATAACTCTTTTTTTATGGTACGTTTTATCGGCATACTGGCATCCCCTTGTGCGTGATCGAGCGTTTCTGAATTATAAAAAGTGTACAGTAATAACCCCTATAATTATGTAAGATATATACTACAGACATAAAGTATTTATATCTGTTATAGTTAGCATAGAATAAGTTCTAAGAACAGAAAAACATGAGATTGCTAGAACTTATTAAAAACAAAAATGAGGTGGCTGTTGATGGGTTTTTTTGCAAATTTTGAAAAACTTATTAACAGAAATACCTCCAAAAAAAGGACTGTTATGTTAGACGATAAATTGGATGCTTTAAAAAAGATAAATGGATACAAAGGAGCGGCGATCTCGGATTATACAGGTGAAATTCTTGTTTCAGACACAGGTTCGCTTCAAGGTGATCTGGCCCTTTCAGCAGCGACGTTCAACGATATCTTTCGTTCAGCACACCAGGCTTCCAAAGATCTCGGTCTCGGTGTGACACATACCATGCAGATCATGACGGAAGAGGGTATTGTCATGATGGCCTGTTCGGGTGAAGAGTCACGTGTACATATTCATGTCTTTGCGATCCTAGAGAAAGACGGTAACCAGGCGTTGGCGAAGATGGCCCTCAACAAATTGGTGCCGGACATCGTCGAGGAACTCGCCTGAGCGTATGAGGCTATGTTCGCCAATCCTGACGAACACAAAGCCTCTCTTATAAAGGAGTGACTTACTCTCCTACACAATCTATACATAATTTTTTCAACCTATTTATTTTGACATTACATTAAATTTTGTTCAAATAAGATAGAAATTTATCTATAAAAAGGAAGTATATTGCAAAAAAGAATTTTAGTCGTTGATGATATTGACTTCGTCCTTGCCCTGCAAAAAGAACTTTTTTTAGAGATAGAGAAAGAACTCTCTTTACCGATTGAAGTTGTTACGGCTTCAAATGTCGAAGAGGCACTTGCTGCATTGAAAGAGGGGACGTTCAGCTGTCTGATCACTGATATGAATCTCCCTGACGGGGACGGATTGCAGATAGCCGCCTATGCAGCGGAACATTCACAAAAGAAGATTAAATTGGTTGCACTGACCTCTATGCCCGTTGCTTTTAATGAAAAACGTGAATTATTTGATCTATTCCTGACGAAACCGACACTACCAAGAGACCTGAAAGAAGACCTTATAGCACTGGTGAAAAGTTAGGCAGGTATATATGGGTAGAAAAGTTCCAATAAAACTTCTTGTAAGTGATGAATCCTTTTGTGATTCTCTTAACTGTCGTAACTATAACTCCAACCAGTAGAACCTGCCTTCACCTCTCCAAATCCTTCAGCATCTGCTTCAAAATCGATGATATGCATGGTGGTGTTTTCCAACTCTGTTTTGTCTTCATCTTTAAAGAGGTGCATTGGCATGACAGAGTCCAGGTTGGTCTCTGCGAAGGCTACGGCGTCGAGTTTGGAGAAGACATCAACGATATTGGTCATTTTATACTGCTGGACGAACTTTCCTATAATCGCTTCTTGGATGTCGTGAGGGATCTCATCGCTTGTATTTAAGAAGATCGTAAAATGTATAGGTGTACGTGGGTTGTCTCTTGTGGTAGGTGCTGCCATGATGATATACTCTACACCATCCAAGTGAGCAGCGATCTCCTCTTTGCTCAAATATTTTTCTGCTTGCAGGGCTTTAATCGTTTTTTGCATAGTTTCTCTTTTTTTATGGCATTATAAACTATTGAAAAAAAATAAGGCTTAGAGAAGAGACGTAACATGACACATGAAGATATTGAGCACTACTGTTTGGGTAAAAATGGTGCTACAAAAAGCTATCCTTTTGATAAAAAGACGGCTGTTTTTAAAGTTGGCAATAAGATGTTTTCACTAACAGATGACAGTAGTGATGATGTACGTATCAACCTTAAATGCGACCCTGTTTATGCTTTAGAACTACGCTCGATCTATGATGAGGTCAAAGCTGGATATCATATGAGTAAAAAGCATTGGAATACAGTAACATGTAACCAGAAAGTGGATGATACATTGGTCTATGAGTGGATCGATGACTCTTACGCTTTGATCTTTAGTAGTTTGACAAAAAAGCTTCAAAATGAGATAGATTTAAAAGGATGAGTGTGTCAGAAAAACAGAGATGGGTTTTACTCTTGAGCATAGTAAGTGTGATACTTTTTAGTGGATGTGCACCTAAAGAAGTTATGATCGAGGGTGACGCCTTGATAGCCAAAGGAGAGTATCACGAAGCAGCAAAACTCTATGAAGAAGAGATCGACACAGGTGATCGTAGCCAACGTAACAACCTTCTATGGCAGCTTAACACGGGTCTGAGCTACCGTTTTGACCAAAACAATAGTGCAAGCATTAAAGCCTTTGATGAAAGTGAATGGCTGATCAAACACTATCAGGAGCAGCTACTTGGTGCCAGTGTGGGGCAGGGTACTTCTAGTGTACTACTCAATGATACAACCCGACCCTATTTTGGAACACAGTATGATGGGGTGATGGCCAACACCTATAAGGCGATCGATTATTTGGCGATGGGAAAATCTGACAGTGCACGGGTTGAATTTAACAGAGCCATAGACAGGCAGCGTCGTGCCAAAGCCTTTTATGCAAAAATGATCCAAAAAAACCGTGAAGCCATTGAGCAAGAGTCTAAAAAAGAGAACAACGGGGTGAACACTGATGACGCGATGCCAGCGGCTGAAAAAGGCCTGAAAGAGAAATATCCAGCTCTTTATAATTTTAAAGCATACCCTGATTTTATCAATCCCATGGTGAGTTATATAGCAGGGATCTTTGCTTTAAGTCAGGGAGACAACGCTAAGGCCTTTGGTCTCTTAAAAGAGGCCTATGGGATGAACCAAGACAACCCTTATATCGCACAAGATCTGGCATATGTAGATGGACTTTTAGATGGTCAGCCTCGCAGTTCCAGCCCTGTGGTCTGGGTGATCATAGAAGATGGTTTGGCACCCATAAAAACTGAGTGGCGTATGGACATACCTATTTGGATATTTTCTAACAACTTAAACTATGTTTCACTTGCTTTGCCTCGTATCCATAAACGTGAAAGTGCTTTTTCCAGTTATTCTGTGGCTATTGAAGACAGTGTTTATAAGTCAAAAGAGTTAGCAGACATGGATCGGGTGATCCTGAGCGAGTTTAAAAAAGAGTATCCGGCTATTGTCAGGCGTGCTATTTTTTCTGCAACGACCAAGGCTGTCATACAGTACGAGACACAGCGTCAAGCACAAAACAGTAGCGGTAAAGCAGGTGCATTGATGTTGGCAGCTGCCATCGCTTCGACTGTTTATACTATCGCTTCAACGCAGGCGGATACACGTACTTGGAGTACCCTTCCTAAACGCTTCGACCTCATACGCTTAAAACGACCAAAAAATGGAACGCTAATGCTTAAAACATCTACAGGTATGGCGCTTCCGGAAATTTCGATACCATTTACACAGTCGACATTAGTTTATGTTAAAATGGCTACAGCAGGTGCAAAACCTTCAATTACCGTTATACCATTAGGGAGAGATTAGTATGAAAAAACTACTGTTAGCAGCTATTATGGCTGTCGTGATAACTGGATGTTCCAGCAACTCCTCTTACGTCAAAGTCGTAGATGACTCGATGAAGGATGATATCTCTATAGAGAAGATCAATGAACGTGTCAACAGTGAAAGTGGTCTTAAAGAGCTGCAAGTACTAGGTGAGAATGAGACCAACAAGTATATGAAACTACGTTACCGTGTGGTGTGGTTTGACAAAGACGGCTTTGAGATCAAGTCCATAGGGCAGAATTGGACAGAATTACCCGTTTATAAAAATGCCGACTTCAGTATTCACATCGTAGCACCTAACAAAGCGGCTGTAGATTACCGTCTCTTCATTAACAAATAAAGGAAAAAAACATGAAACATGTAACTAAAATAGCACTCAGCGCAATCTTGGCTGTAGGAGTGATGAGCGGTTGTGCAGATAAAACAGAGCGCATAGATATCCATAATGACAAAGGTGACCAAGTTATGGGTCTTGATTACCGTGACTTTAACCAAGCTGCTGGTGAAGCAGTGCAGTCTATGTTGATGTCAGGTGCTGTTGACAAGAAAAATGGAGACCGTTATGTCTTGGCGATCTCTCGTATTACTAACGACACGATGCAGCATATCGACACAGATCAACTGATCAAGAAGATCCGTGTAGAACTTCTTAAAAGTGGTAAGGTCGTGGTGACAACAGCAGTTGGTGCTAACGGTCCTGAAGACAAGATGAGTAAACAGGCACGTGAATTGCGTAAAGATGATGAGTTTAACCAAAATACTGTTCAGAAAAAAGGGACGATGTCCGCTCCTGACTTGAGTCTTTCTGGTAAGATCCTTCAACGTAATGTGGCTATGGACGATGGCAAGCAGCAGGTTGAGTACTACTTTATGTTGAGTCTTACTGAGATCAAGACTGGTTTGGCTTGGTGGGAAGGTGAGACGATCATCGGAAAGCGTGGCTCCGGAAAGTCAGTCTCCTGGTAAAAGTTCCAGCTGCGGCGCGATTTGCACCGGGGTTCACCTCTCAACGCACACTAGTGCGCCTTCGGGTTCACGCCCGGCACAACTCACACCACTTCTGAAACTTTTATGACGACAGAAGCTTTGAAAAAGAGCTTTCGCCATTTTCATTTTTCGCTCCTAATCTGTGAAATCTGTGTAATCTGTTGATCAGGACCAAAAGTCCAATGCATGGACGGGACTAAATCCCGTATCGTACTAAGGCTTTTGCTCTTAAGTTGACTAGATCAAATTGTTGATCAGATCACCTACTCCAATATGCAGGTTGTAATTGGCAATTGGAAAGTCTAACCACTCATCTTCTAAATTAACTGTTTGAAGGCTGAGGTAGCTTCCTAATATACCAAGGTCGATCTCTTGATATCTTTCTGTTTCGGTTGAAGAGCGTTTGACACGTTCGAGTTCACCGCTTTCATTACTCTGCTGCAGGGTAAATGCCAACCATTTTAAATTGGCCAGATCACAGTAACGTATGAAGAGAGCTTTGGTCAGGGTCTCTTCTGGGTTGCCTTCTGGTGTGACCAATAGGTTTTGCTCTCGTAAAGGGATGAGTACAGAGAGTATGGCTTCTGAGAGGGGGATTACCTTCTCTGTCCAGATAGGAGACTCGTTGCTGTTTTTTAGTGCGACTGTAAGAACAGAGATGATCTGCTCCTGGGTTCCGTTTTCAAATATCTGTCCAACTGTTTGTATCATAGGTCTACTCTCTATTTATTTTTCATAATGTAACCATTTATGTATAATTCCAGCCTTACTCGAGACCATAATAATTATAATTAAGGATGAATACCATGATAAACAAAAGTTTTTTGACCAATACCGTAGCTTTGGCACTGATACCAGTAGCGCTTGTGATCCCTGATGAGACCTTCTCAAAGGCAGTGATGTATGCTGGCATATTTGCCTTTTCCGGCGCCATTACCAATCTTTTAGCCATTCATATGCTCTTTGAAAAGGTCCCTTTTCTGGTGGGCTCAGGCGTGATCGTCAACCGTTTTGAGAGTTTCAAAACGGCCATTAAAGAGTTGATGATGACACAGTTCTTCACAAAAGAGCAGCTAGACAACTTTTTTGCCTCGGAAGAGAAGAAGATAGATCTTGAACCCATCATCGAAGAGACAGACTTCTCACCCGCTTTTGATGCACTCTCTAAAACAGTTATGGAGTCCTCTTTTGGTGGTATGCTTGGGATGTTTGGTGGAGAGAATGCACTCGAAGCACTGAGAGAACCATTTAGTAACAAACTCAGAAGTGCGGTCAAACGTATCGTGGCAAGTGAGACCTTTAATGCACAGCTGCAACATCATATGAGCAGCTCAAGCCTGAGTGAGGATATGTTAGAAAAGATAGAAGAGGTTATTACAGCAAGACTCGAAGAGTTGACACCACAACTTGTAAAAGAGATGGTCCAAAAGCTCATCCGTGAACACCTGGGCTGGCTGGTTGTCTGGGGCGGTGTATTTGGAGGCTTGATCGGAGTGCTTTCTTCTTTTTTGATTTAACCCTGTAAAAGGGGCTTGTCGGTTTGAAATTAGTGTCATTGCTCTTCTGCATGTAAACTCATCAGTGCTTTTTTAAGGCTCTTGCGCTATTTTTATTACTTTTTGTGTTTTTTTAGTTAACATGTTGAACATTTTATATTAAGGCCGTATCTGCATGCACAAAAAAAATTATGTCAATGATGTCACGACACTCAATCCTGTCAAAGTAAAAGGTATTCTTTACCCTCAGACTACCGCAGAGATTCAAGAGATTGTAAAAAATCATAATCAGATATCCATAGGAGGTGGTCATTACAGTATGGGTGGGCAAACCGCTGTAGAGAATTCCATTCATATAGATATGCGTGAGTATAATAAAGTGCTCTCTCTTAACATAGAAAAAAAAGAGATAACGGTTAACGCAGGAATTACCTGGAAAGAGATCCAAAAGGTCATTGATGCGTATGATTTGTCCATTTCTATTATGCAGACATATTCCAATTTTACTGTAGGTGGCAGCGTCAGTGTCAATGTTCATGGAAGATACATAGGCGCAGGTCCTTTGGCGCTCTCCATCAAAGAGTTTAAGTTCATAGATGCCAATGCCCAAGAGCAAACGGCAAACAAAGAAAAAGGTAAAGAATACTTTGAAATGCTTGTTGGTGGATACGGAGGTATAGGTATTATTACTGATGTTACTTTGAAACTTGAAGAGAACACGAATGTTAAACAGCATCACAGAAAAATGAGTGTTCGTGAATATTTAAGCGATTTAGAGAGCATAACAGAAGATGTGAGATCTATTTTTCATAATGCGGACATCTACCCACCACATTACAACAGAGTAAACTCTGTCACATGGATGGCAACAGAAGAAGATATAACTGAAAAAAAACGTATTCAGAAGGTCAAAAAATTCTATCCCTTAGAGATGTATGCCCTTTGGGCAGTCTCTTCAACTCCTTTTGGTCCACTTCGCAGAGAACACTTGTATGATACGCTGATATTTGCAAAAAAAAGAATTTTTAAAAGAAATTATGAAGCAAGCTATGATGTAGCAGAACTTGAGCCGCTTACTCGTAAAAACAGTACTTATGTTTTACAAGAATATTTCATTCCAAAAGAGAATGCAGAGAAGTTTATAGAAAAACTTGCAAAGGTTTTTAGAGAATATGGTGCCAATATTTTAAACATTTCGATTAGACACTCTGTCGCAAATGAAGATTCTTTGTTAAGTTGGAGTAGAAGTGAAGTGCTTGCTTTTGTCGTCTATTATAAACAAGGTACATCGCAAAAAGAAAAAGATGCCGTATCTGTTTGGACACGTAAAGCCATTGATGTAGCTATCGAAGAGAAGGGTACTTATTACTTGCCATATCAGCCTCACGCGACAAAAGAACAAGTAATGCGAGCCTATCCAAATTTTAAAAAATTTGCACAAAAGAAACGTACATACGATAAGAACTATAAATTTCAAAATGCACTATTTGATAAATATATTTATGACATAGAAAAACAAAAAAGAGATACTTTTTATGATGTGCTTCGTGATGATGTTTATAAAGATATGTTCTATGATTTTTTGCGTTTTGTGTTTAGGACAGATGAAAAAGAAGTGTTTTCTACTGTGCTAAGAGCAATAGAGAAATATAACAATAGTGATGATATCTATAGATATATTCAAGATCATTGTAAGCTTTCTGCAAAAACTCTTTTAAAACCAAAAAGTGTTTTGAACATCCTACAGCAGATCTTTGTACAAAAAAGAACTATAAGAGAACAGACACAACAGCTTATTGACAGAGATATTCATGATATGCTGCTCATTGAACCTACGGACTTGAAAAGTGCAACGAAACATTACAGCTCAAATGATCCACTCTCTTTAGAGAAAATTTTGGGCTTTAGCAGGATGAAACCGAAAGAAGAATATTTCATCGAAGAAAATGGTGACCTTTTAGGTGTTTTAGATAAATTACAAAATGGAAGTTTTGATACTATCACTGTTTATGGAGGTCTACATCATCTTCAAAAAGCGACACGTGAGAAAGTGCATGAAAAAATTTATGCACTCTTGAAAAATGGGGGTTCATTTGTCTTGCGAGAACATGATGTATGTGATGAAGAGATGTTTATGTTCGTTTCACTTATTCATGCAGTCTTTAATGCGCTTACAGGAGAAAGTATAGAGAGTGAAAAGGCTGAAATAAGAGAGTTTGAGTCTATCGCAACAATTGTCAAAGATATTGAGGAACATGCTTTTATTGACTCAAAACAAAGGGTAAAGCAGTATGGTGATCCGAGTGCAAATATTTTACTCTGCTTTACAAAGTTAGAAACTAATGAGTAAAATTATTCTCTCTTTTCTTTTGATTTCCAGCGTTGCTCTTACAGACACTAATATAATGAAGAGAAATGCAGACCAAACCTATTTGACGTATCCCGAGTGGTTTTTGGTATTTAGTCCGGAAGAGTATGCCTATTATCTTAAGAATAACCCCTCATATACATTTGACTATATTGGACATATAGAAGAATTTTGGAGTGCATATGCAGCTATGTATAAGAAAACATTAGAAAAGGATTATCCTTTTAATACAGGTTACCATGTCATGATAATGACCATTGGTGTAAGTACCACTTTCGAGTACCTTGTCAAATACGTCTATGGCCATATAGTAGCTTATGTTATTGCACTAACACAAACAAATGGTAGAGTAAGTGAGCAAGATTATGGGGCTGAAGTGGCACAGGAATATGTAAATTTTATTAAAAACAGACCATGGTATGAATTTAACTTTGGAAAAAGGTTTGTTGGAATCTACACAGAAAATAGCTTTTTCGGAAAAGATTTTTTAAGAAAGCTAGAAAGAAAAGTAGCACTTTCAATGGAATATGGTGCAAAATATCTTTATGCAAAGGTGATAGGGTTATTTACAGAGGTAGGTTATGAAAAAGCTTTACCTAGTTCTCAGGTTACTCTTACAAGAGAAGACTATACCATTGAAAAAGAGTTTCCAAGATATGATAAATTTAAAGATGTTAGCTTTGAGTATGCAAATAAAGGCTATGACTTTAAATCAATAGCTGGTAATGATGGAAATACAACAATTCTTTATTCTTTAGTGGGAAAAAGAGAAGATCTTGCAGATTTTGACTGTATATTACGGCAACCTATTGTTTCAAATAAAGAGTATGAACGCTGTATTAATGATATGCAAATCAATAAACTTGCAGCTTTTCTAAGAGAAGAAAACTTACAAATTACAGATGAATTTTTACCAGCACCACAGCGTATTAAACTTGAGCATATTTTTGATTATTAATCTTGGGAAGGAGTTTACTTGGTACTCTCAAGTGAGATGGTCGAATATGGATTTTGAAAGAGATTGCTTGAGCCATCGTTTTCCTCATTTATCTTTCACACTTTAAAGTTTGGGTAGTATCTCAAGAACTATCTCCAGACTTGGATATTATAAGGATTTATATTTTGGACATATTCATTACAGTTATTGCTTGGATTATAGGATTTTATGTCGCTTTTATATTACTTTTGTCTATTGGTTTTGCAGCAGGTGGTGCTGCCAATACAGGGAATCCGGAGTTGAGCATCATATCTATAGCCTCTTCGATGTTATTGATATATCTTATTTGGACAGGAATCTCTTCACTGTTTATTTCAGATGAAGAGGATTCTCCCAAAATGGTTAGCTCCGTGGGGGTG
>WGDB01000126.1 GCA_015493495.1 Helicobacteraceae bacterium
TTTGGAACTGAGGACAGTGCTTTTATAAAAAGTGGTGAAATTGTCAATCCACTTGATCCGTCGGAAATTCGTGGGCATCATATTCAGATCATACCGACAATAGAATATTGGACAACACGCAATCAGTGTTTAGGTATATTAGCTGAAAAAGAAACATTTGATGATCTAGATGACAGTACCATTGTTCATCAGTATGATATTGCTCCTTGTAGTGCAAAGGTACGTTATTTTGAAGTAGACGGAGGTGGTCACAGATGGCCAAATCCGAACTCTCGTAATCTTTTACCTAAACTAGGTAATGTGAGTCACGAGATATCGGCAGGTGAGCAGATCATCAACTTTTTTGGACTTCAATAAGGGCTTAGCCCTTTTTGACCAAGAGACCCCCTAAAACGATCAATCCTATCCCCATAAAACTCAAAAAATCAGGAAATGCATCTCCCAACATATAGCCAAAGCCGATGGCAAAAGGGATGTTCGTATAGCTGATGACCCCGATAATTCCCGCTTTTGATGCACTGTAGGCTCTTGTTAGAAGATACTGAGAGAGTGTAGAGATGATCCCCATAGCTAAGATCAATGACCAGGTAAAGAGGCTTAAGTCCCAGACAAATTCTGGAAAGAGAAAGGCCATATAATGCGGGGCGTCGATGTAGGGTGCTATTAAAAAAAGTATAAGTGGAAGTGTGGAACCCATCCCCATAAAGGAAAGCACAATGACCCGAGCATCGTAGAGGTGTTTGATCTTTTTGATCGTGGTGTAGGCAGCAGCAGCCAAAAAACCACCCATCAATCCCAAAAAGTGCTCATAACTAAAGGCCATACCTAAGGGTTTGGTGATCAAAGCTACACCCAAAAAACCGATACCAATAGCTAACAAACCTTTATTACTAAGTCTCTCTTTGAGTAGAAAAAAGGCAAGTATGGTGACAAATAGCGGGGAGGTCTTGTTCAGGGTGATGGCGACGCCCAATGGAATGGTGGTGATGGTGTAGAAAAAGAGGATCATAGCTGAAAACCCTAATAGCCCTCGTAAAAGCAACATATGGAGTTGTCCACCCGGAAGTTTGGTCGGGGTATGTCTGAGCATGACCAATATAAAAAGAACCCCTAAAAGATTTCGATAAAAAACGATCTCAAGTGCAGAGATGTCATCACTAAGTACCTTGGCGATTGCACCGTTAAGCGCAGAGATAAGGGCACTCACCAACATAAAAAGAACGCCGCGATCTACTTTACTTAACATACTCAGCCTCAAGTTTTTTTGACATTGTAGCGGTTTTGTTTGTATTTGAATTTAGAAAATTGATGCAAGAACATAGTGTGCTGCTAGGGACACACCATGGGGATAGATTATGATAAAAGTTCTTGTTGTTGCAATAGTTTGTTTTGAAAGACGGTATGTCCTAGAACCAAGACATTGAAGACCGGTGTAAACAAGACGGCAAAGGGAACCATTGAGAGCAGGTACAGTAAAAAAGTATTGATGCGCACTTGGTTTCCGTGAAAAAACATCATCTTTTTGAACTCCTCTTTACTCATAGCCGTACCTCCAACATCCATGAGGTAAAACTTATGAAAGAGGTAATAAAAAGGGAGGTTAATGGCTAGGATGTTCACAAAAGGGATAAAATAGAGAGGAAAAAGTACTATGAGTAAAATAAAGGTGATCATGACATATTTTAGAGAGTGAAACATACTCCCTAGTATGTTGCCATGACTCTCGAGCGTTAAGGAACTATAGTGGCGTTTATGTAACTCTTTCATAATGGAGGGGGTTAAAAAACCGATGACTACGATGGCAGTGATCATAGCCAAAACAAACATCAACATTGCGAGCAAAAAAAGTGAAAAGGTCGCAACAATCCATGAAACAACACTATTGTTGAAAATGAAGTCTAAAAAGGCACTGTCACCATCATAGAGGATATGGGTATTTTCTGTGGTTTTTGTACCATCTTGAAAAGAGGTCTTGGTAGTTTCTATTTGAATAGTTGATGAGTTTTCACTGTCCATCAGCACATGATACAGCGGTGAGAGAAAGATCATAAACAACATCAGTGTCACTATAAAAGGGGCAAACGAGAACGCCAACATTTTTTTAGTGAAATAGTCACGAACACTTAGACTCCAGATGTTTGGATTCACATGTTCTCCTTGATTAGCTTGAGAACTTTTTTAATGCCATCTGCATCGACTTCACCCTCTTGAATAAAAAGGATTTTTCCTGTTTTGTCCAGTAGTATGATGTCATTGTTATCATCTGCTATATTCCAGCTTTTAACGATATATTTATCCATATCTTTAACATAGGTGGTGTGTGGGAACTTCTCTTGTTTACCTTCTAACACAGATTGTATAGCGAAGTTGGGCTTCCAGGTCGCGGCCATGTTGATGATGGCTACTGAGGCAAATTTGGAGCGGTCTGGTTCACTGGCCTTGACCGCATCACTGAGTACCTCATTAAGATCACTTTCGTCGGGATCAACATAAAAAACAAGATGGACCTTGCCTTGGAGTTCCGAACTCTCCCATTTACCGCCAGCTACGCGGCCACCCTTGTCACCATCTAGTGTAATACCGGGGAGTTTTGAGCCAAGTTCTGCGGCGCTAAGTGTAAGTGAGAGAAGAAAAGGAAGCAGTAAAAGCTTTTTCATAAGTGTCCTTGTTAAAATAATGAAGATAATATCAAAAAAAAGAAAATAGAGACTTTGGTTTACAAGAATCATTAGATGATGGGAAAACACCACCCTTCACCCTCTGCCTCTTTGGGTATAGGTAAGGTATCACCATTTAAGATCTTGGCACCGCCATAGATACAGAGTAGCGCATCGATGAGGTGCTCGTCCATCATCTCCGTCTGGCCAAGTCTCTGCAGTGTCCTTTTGGGATCTTTTTTATAGTTTTGCAGTGAGAGGTGCTGTGCGATCTGTTTGGGATAGACTTCGAAAATGGGAACACTCTTGTTTTTGATAATGATGTGGGGAAAATTATACTGAAAATGGTGTAGCAGTGCAATGGCACGGGCAGTCAGTCTACCGATGCGGTCACCAGCCGGTGGCATGGGACGCAGACCGAAGGTCTTGAAGAGAAAATAGTCGGTATAGCGAAAGAGATAGGGGTTGATGATCTCACCTGTACCTTCTCTTGGTATGTTTTTGGTCTCGGGGTGCAGTAAAGGACGGGGAAGGCTTAGTGGTGCATCTATAGCGATAGCATCTACAGTATATTTTTCAAATATATCGATGATGAAATTTTGACAGGCGTAATGGTCTTTGTGTTTTGGTTCTTTGAATGCTTCTATGACATTTATCTGTTTACCATCTGTCTCGGCATAGATATAGGCGCTGTTGCCACTCATGCAGCCACCGAGATCAATACCAAGGATTTTAGAGGATTTTTTCATAACTTAAGTGTATAATAATGGAGATTAAGATTGAGGAGCTTCTCTAATGCGATCTTATAAGTTTTTAGTGTCAGGCAGAGTGCAGGGTGTCTACTATCGTGCCAATGTCGCAAAAAATGCCAAAAAAGCGGGCTTTAGTGGTTATGTGAAAAATCTTGAGGATGGTCGTGTTGAAGCCTGTGCCACCTGTGAACCTTCAGAACTCGAAGCTTTTAAAACCATTTTGAAAAAAGGCTCACCTGTCAGCAAGGTAACTTCACTTGAAGAGTACTTTTGCTCGGAGCACTTTAGTGGACCTTTTTTAGTCCAAAAGTAAAGTGTAGTACATCATGTTAAAGATTTAAGTTAGTGTGAGAGTCCTTTACCTGCGATCATACCGCTGGCCCACGCGAAGTTAAAGTTATAGCCACCGCGTTTACCAACAATATCCAAGACTTCACCTGCAAAGTATAGACCTTTTAGCAGTTTTGATTCCATGCTCTTTTCGTTGACTTCTGCTGTAGAGACACCGCCACCACTCACCTCGGCATGTTTAAAGCCATGGGTCTCTGTAACCTCAAAACGCCAATCCTGAAGTTGATGGGCCAGTTTTTTGATCTGTTTGGTGTTGAGTGTTTGGACTTTTGTCTTGGTGTCTAGTTTGGCACTTTTAAGCAGTTGGGGCACTATTTTGGTTGAGAGCATGCCAGATAGAGCATGCTCAAGGTCATGGGTAGGAACTGCTTGAAAGAGCTTTTCAAGTTGTGATGCCAAAGTCTGTCGGTTGAAACTAGGGAGTAGGTTGACACCCACTGAGACTGCTTGATAGTTTGTCAGTGCTTCAGAAGCCCTTTGACTTAGGTCTAAAATAGAGAGACCGGAGATGCCATAGCGGGTAAACAGTGTGTCTCCCAACACTTTTTCTTCAGGTTTTCCATTAAGATAAAGTGTCACCTCTGCCATCACTTTGACCCCTGCCATCTTCTCATGAAATTCTGATTCAAGATGAAGCTGTACTAAAGAGGGGTAGGGTGTCGCGACAGTGTGGCCAAAGTGTTGGGCAAAACTGTACCCATCGGCAGTTGCACCAAGTTGTGGCGCTGCCTGAGAACCTGTTGCAATAAGTACTTTGTAATAGGTCTCAAAACCATCATCTGTGTGGACACAAAAGTGTTCATTCTCTGTTGTGATGGCTTTCACATGTTTGTGGGTGATGATCTTGACAGGAGTCTGTGTTAGAGCCTCTTCAAAAGCCATAACTACTGACTTGGCCTCGTTGGAGAGGGGATAACAGCGTCCATCTTCTTTAACATCTAAAAGTAATCCCAGAGAGAGTGCAAATTTTTCGAACACTTTAAAAGGCATGGACTCTAAAGCAAAAGCAGCAAAAGAGGGGTCTGCTCCAAAATAGTCTGTGACAAAAGCAGTAGTGTTGATGATGTTACATCGTCCATTACCAGAGGCAAGGATCTTTTTTCCTACACTTTTGTTATGTTCGTAAAGTGTGACATCAGCTCCGGATTTTACAGCAGTAAGTGCTGCCATCAAACCGGCGGCACCACCACCAATTATGGCGACTTTTTTCATAACGTTATTGTAGCGTTTAAAGCTAGAGTTGTAGATAAGAGCAGGTCTCGAAGTGTCGCTACAAATATGAATGAATTGTAACAAGAATAAAAGTGTATAATTTATTATCTAAAAACATTAAAGGATATAAAAATGACTAAAGAGCAGATTTTAGAAGAAGCACAGAAGCAGATCGCTTCATTTCAAAAGCAGATCGAAGAGCTAAATTTAAAAGCAAAGGTGGATGGCCTTAGCAGTGATGCCAAAAAACTGTACGATGAACAGCGTAAAGATTTGGTAGCGATGTTAGATGAGGCTGAGAAGCAGTTTAGCTCTATAGGTGGCAAAGCAAGCGAGAGTTGGAAAGATACAAAAGATTTTGTTGAGTTGACACAAAAAGCACTCAAACACTCATTTAACTACTTTATGTCTCACTATAAATAGTCTCAATACTATTTATCTAAGATCTTTTTGAGATCTTTTTTCCCCTTATACCCCATCTCTTTTTTAACAATACCTTCATCTCTATGGTTGACAATATAGGTCACAGGAACGATAGGCGTTTTGAACTGCTCCGGAAACTGACCTTTTTCACGATTTAAGATCAGTGGTATAAAACGTTTATGGATCTCAGCATTGATATTTATGTCTGACAGTGTGCGCTTTTCATACTTACGACACCAAGGGCAGTAGTTGGTGACCATAACAAAAAAGACAAATTTATGGGCCTTTTTTGCCTTTTGTAAAGCGACATTGTAGTCGGTCTCATAGTTGTATTTTTTAGCAAACTCTTCCAGGGTCTGTGCAAACATTAGTGTTGTCAGTAAGCTTAGTATTAAGATGATCTTCATTATTGGTTGTCCTCAACATATTGGTCTGCAAACTGCTCTAACAAAAAGTCTACACTCTCATAAAGCTCTTCTTTAAGATCGTCCGGCTCTATAACATCACTCATCTGGTAGGTAATGGCAAAGACCTCTTCGTCATCATCCAATCGCCTCATCTCTTCACCCATGATCAAAGCGGTTTTATAAACCAAGGTGTCAGCCACTGAAGAGGTGGTGATCTGTATGACAAGAGGACGGGGAGAGTAACCTGTAGTATCGATATTTAGATTTTTAGTCATGGCCGTAAGTTTTGAGACAAAGTCATCTTTATATGACTGCGGGACCTCTTTAGTGTTGATCTCCACCATAGGATAGACCTTTTTAATGCCGGTGAGGATAAAGGGTGTTTGTGCCATGAGTAAAATAGGAAAAATAAGTAAAAGTAGTTTTTTCAAATGATAGCCTCTGATATAAGTATCTTTAATTGTAGCGAAACTCTGGGGAAAACTGTTTAGAGTCTCTATAAAGGTATGAACTTTCGCCAATTCTATGTACTTGTAGATTGAGCTTATGGTTAGAATTGGCGAAAGATAATAGCAATTGAAAGTTTTTCTTTTGTGTTCTAAATGTAAGTCAAGAAGGTAAAAAAAGGCATTTTTATACTACAACTATCATTTTGAATTCAAATAACTATCATTTTAAATTCGGTTTTACATGAGATAAAGTTTATTTGTATAGGAAATAGATAAGGGAAATAAGTGGCGCGGTGGACGAGACTCGAACTCGCGACCCCCTGCGTGACAGGCAGGTATTCTAACCAACTGAACTACCACCGCGCATATTTTAAAATGGTGGGCATTACAAGACTCGAACTTGTGACATCTACCTTGTAAGGGTAGCGCTCTACCAACTGAGCTAAACGCCCATTTTAAATTTTGACAATTATAAACACCTATTTGGCGACCCCTAAAGGATTTGAACCTCTGTTCTTACCATGAAGTGGTAATGTCCTTGGCCACTAGACGAAAGGGTCAAGTTGAAC
>WGDB01000127.1 GCA_015493495.1 Helicobacteraceae bacterium
AGAAAAATTTAAAACCGTTTGTGTCATACTTTCAGCCTTGGGAAAAGCTGCACCCGTTAGGTGAAAGTTATAGGTTCAGCTTTTCGCTTTTATTTCTCCTATTTTACGATACTTCCTCTTATGTACTTATTTTTCTATTTCTATATCTGGGAACTATTAAGTAAGGCTGCGAGTTACAAACCAGATATCATTAGTAATAGTTGGGGAACTTATAATGTTTCAGACATCGTTAAAATGCAGATACAAGATATGGCTATTCATGGTAGGAATGGTAAGGGTATAATTTTTGTATGGGCTGTTGGCAATAATCAAAGAAATATAATAGGTGATGAATCATCAATACCAGAAGTAATTGCAGTTGGATCAACTAATAAATATAATACACGAGCATACTACAGTAACTATGGAGAAGCCCTAGATATTATGGCGCCAGGTGGTGAGGATAATTTGGGTATATCTACCTTAGACGTTATGGGTAGTCAAGGCATTGGGTACAATAAAGAAAATTATATTTTAGCAACAGATGTAAATACATTCAATGGTACATCTGCTTCTGCGCCTATCATCAGTGCTGCAGTTGCAATACTCTTAGAGGTAGACGAAAATTTAACAAGATCAGATATAAAAAATATTTTAAAAACCAGTGCAGATAAAGTAGGAAACATTGAGTACGTTAATGGACATAATATGTATTATGGTTACGGTAAGGTTAACTTAGGAAAAGCTATAGACTTAGTAAAATCGCAACTGTTAATACCTAAATCCATCATGTGAAAGCAGAGATGAAGAGACTTTGAATATATGATATTAAAAGATAGTTCCAATAGTTCTAAGTCGCCTTAAGCAATAACAAGTTCACCAAGAAAATACTTAACAAAAAGAATAGAGGTGGACAAAAGGGACGTAAAGGGCATGTGATTTTGATACAAAAAAATATGAGAAGAAGGTTATGAAAAATATCATTACTCCAGCTTCTAAGTACTAAATTCACATCATATCTTCTATCACTTTTATAAAGAGAGTGCACGGTAAGCACGAAGCAAACTCAAAACTAACCAAAATCTAACCCATTTTTCACTATAATCGCGAAAATATTAAGAGCCCTTTAGTGGTGCTACAAGAGAGAAAATTATGGTTAGAACACAGAACTTGACAATGCGTTTTGGTAATCGCATCCTTTTTGAAGACATTAACATTAAACTTGACCAACACAAACGTTATGGTCTTATTGGTGCCAATGGTGCGGGTAAAACAACATTTTTGAAGATCTTAAGTGGTGAGATCAACGAGTATGAAGGTGATGTTATCATCGGTAGTGGTCTTAAAGTAGGCGTTTTGGGTCAAAACCAGTTTGCTTTTGAAGACTTTACGATCATGGATGCAGTACTTTATGGTAACAAACGTCTTTTTGATGCAGTCAAAGAGAAAGAAGAGCTTTATGCAACGGGTGACTTTGAAGATGACAAAGTAAACGAGCGTTTGGGTGAGTTGGAGATGATCTCTGTAGAAGAAGACCCTACTTATGAGTATGAGACACAGATCGGTAAGATCCTGGGTAACGTGGGGATTCCTGCAGACCAACATCATAACACCATGTCTTCACTGAAAAACTCTGACAAGTTCAAGGTACTTTTGGCACAGGTTCTCTTCCCGAAACCAGACGTACTCTTCCTTGATGAGCCTACCAACAACATGGACATCGAGACTATTGGTTGGTTAGAAAATGAACTACAGCGTCATGAAGGTACGATGGTAGTCATCTCTCACGACAGACACTTCTTGAACTCTGTTGTAACGAACATTCTTGATGTTGACTATCAGAAGATCCGGGAGTTCTCTGGAAACTATGATGAGTGGTACATCGCTTCAACCGTTATGGCGAAGCAATTAGAAGTAGATAATGCTAAAAAGCAAAAAGAGAAAGCAGACCTAGAAGCCTTTGTCCGTCGTTTCTCAGCGAATGCATCTAAAGCAAAACAGGCAACCTCTCGTCAAAAACAACTTGACAAACTCAACATCGAAGACATCAAGCCCTCTTCACGTCGTGACCCGAGTATCGTTTTCAAACCAAAACGTCAGATGGGTGATGAGGCATTGACACTTGCAAACATCTCTCACTCTTATAGTGATCTTGAAGTGCTTAAAGATATGAATTTTGTCTTTGAACCCGGTGAGAAAATAGCACTTATCGGTGCCAACGGTGTGGGTAAGACAACACTTTGTAAGATTATGATGGAAGAGATAAAACCAACAAAGGGTGAAGTGACTTGGGGTGCGACTATAGAGAGCTCTTACTTTCCTCAAGATGCAGCAGACACCATCTCTGGTGATGGAACACTTTATGACTGGTTGCGTGGCTTTGACCCTAAAGGTGATGTTGCTGAGATCCGTAACTGTTTGGGACGTATGCTTTTCAATGGTGAGCAGCAAGAAAAATCAGTAGAGAAGATCTCTGGTGGTGAAAAGCACCGTATGGTGCTTTCACGTATGATGCTTGAAAACGGAAACTTCTTAGTGCTCGATGAGCCTTCTAACCACCTTGACCTTGAGGCTATCGTCGCACTAGGTGAAGCACTTTACAACTTTACAGGCAATGTCATCTGTGTCTCTCATGACCGTGAGTTACTTGACGCTTTTGCAACACGTGTGATTGAACTTCATGCTGATGGAAGCTATATAGACTTTAAAGGCTCATACGAGGAGTTTGTAGAGGCCAAGTCAAATGGCTCTTTATAAAAACTACCTTGGTCTAGGTATCGCAGGTAATTTTGCCTTGCATCTGGAACAAGCCGGTGAGATGGAAGACTTTAAAGATGTTATCACGGAAGATCCTAACGGGCCAAAAGGGATGTTTCCTTTTTATATCCCAGGTTTTGAGAACCAGTTAGGGATCTATCCACTTTCAGACAACACTGTGATACTGCCTAAAGATGAAAGTCTTAATGTGCAAGCAGAACCTGAAGTAGGTCTGGTATGTGACATCACTTATGTCGACGGTAAAGTCTCTGCTATCACACCCAAACAGTTTGGTGCTTATAATGACTGCTCTATTCGTAAAGAGGGTGCTAAAAAGATCTCTGAAAAGAAAAACTGGGGTCCTGAAAGCAAGGGCTTGAGTAGCACGCTAATAGACATCGACAAGTTTGAAGATGGGAGTATGCTGGATCATTGGCGCATCTGTAGCTTTTTGCGCAGTGGTGACATGATGATGCGTTATGGTGAAGATGTGGAGCTTAGCGGTTACAGCTTTTTTTATGAGAAGTTGACGGAGTGGATGATCAAGCAGATCAACACTCAGGTGGATCACGGGCCACTAGAACCACTGTTAGACTACATCGCTAAAGCGGGATATCCTGAAAAAGCCATTATCAGTATTGGTGCGACACGCTATACCCCTTATGGTGAGAATACTTTTTTAAAAGAGGGTGATGAGGTGATCGTGATCGTTTATGACAATGACCTTTACTGCAAAAATCCTATTATGATGATGGCACAAACTGGCGAATTGGACATCCCAGGTGTCAGTGCTTTGGTGCAGAAGGTCAAACGTGCTTAAAAGCGGTCTTTATCAGCACTACAAAGGTAACCAGTATGAGGTGATCGATGTGGTGCGCCATTCAGAGACTGAAGAGGAACTCGTTCTTTATCGTGCCCTTTATGGTGAAAAAGGTCTTTGGGTACGTCCTTTGAAGATGTTTACAGAGAGTGTTAATGTAGATGGTCTCTGCATGCCGCGTTTTGAATTTGTGGGAGAGAAGTGATGGCCCGAGGTAAAGTTCTAGACTTTGAGATCGGTGCTGATTTTGATGAGAGCAGTTGGGATGTTGTCTCAGAAAAACGTAAAAGTCTCTCTTCAGAAAAGATGACACCACAAAAACATCAACTTGTTTTTCATAAAGAGAAACGACGTGGGAAAGTGGTGACATTGGTTGGTCCTTTTGCTCTTGAAAAAGAGGTGCAAAAGACACTACTTAAAACCCTGAAGAAAAAACTAGGGTGTGGTGGTACGATGAACGAGGACTTTTTAGAGTTTCAAGGGGATATTCAACAAAAATTGCGAGAGCAGTTGGAAAACTTGGAATATCGTTTTAAGAAAAAGTAGCGATCAAGAGTAATTAAACGCTTAATAAAGCAGAAGATACAAAAAGCCCCACAGTAAAAATACGATCAGTGCGATCACTCCAAATGTGATGACAATACGTAACGCCAAGGCGAAAAGAAACTTCGCCATCTTCATGACTTAATGACTTTTGTAAGGAATAATAGGAGCATGTGCTTTGGTTGCTGCTTCCATGCCCCCCTGGATGTCGATGACATTGTATTTAAGCTCATCTGACAAGAACTGTGCCACCATCTTTGTACGACTGCCGGTATGACAGATCAGAGCAAAGGGTTTAGAAGTGTCTACACTGGCGTTGAGTGTTTTTAAAAACTCTGGGATGTTATACTGCCCATGTTCATTGAAAAACTGAATGGGGATTGCGCCTTTGATGAGGCCACTATCTTTCCACTCGCCGACAGTACGGATATCTACGATGGGGATATGTTTGCTTTGAAGTGTTTTGGAATAGGGTTCAAGCTTATATTCTGCATGCAAAAATGGTGTTAAAAGTAGTAGTAAAACAATCAGTCGTTTCATGGTTAACCTTGTGTATAATTATGTGACATCTCAATCCCCCTTTATAAAAAGGGAAGTAGAAGAGATGCCCATAATTGTACAATTAAAATGTAAATTTATAATAAAGATAAAGAAAGTATGGCAAAAGCATCGACCAAACGTGAAGACAATACAAAACGGTTACGTTATATACGGGTACTGGAACGTTTCACCAGCAGCATTATCAACTACCTTACTAAAGTAGAAGAATCAACTAAAGCTGTCTTTGACAAAAAGGTAGACAACAACAAACGTTATTTGGACCGTATAGAGAAGATCCCTCTCTATAAAGGTGAGTTTAATGAGTTGGAAAAACTGGTAGAGAAGATCATCTCTTACCGTGACTCTGATAAAGAGTTTGATGAGATCAAAAAAGATCTTCTTTATAGTGCCAACCAGATCGAAAAAAGTGTGAACCAACGTCAATATAAAAAAGACAAACACGCTACTTCGAAATTTAAAGATTGGGAATAGTCATTGGCAATCTCTAAACGAAGGCTCTTGCAAAATTTCCTTTCAAGCGGATGGCATTTTTCAGACGATGAATATCTCTTAAAACAGCGCTTTTATCTGCTTAATATCGTAGTGGCATTTGGTTTTCTTGCTGTGAGTCAGGGTATTGCATATGATTGGTATTATGCACGCTATTGGGTTTTAGTAGCGGATATCGTCATATTTCTCTTCTTTACAGGAGGGGTCCTCTATCTACGCAAAAAGAAAGAGGTTCTTGACCTTGTCACATCATTGAGTGCCTTGATCTCTTTGATATATTTAGACTTTTTAATACTTATGAGTAAGTTTGAAGATATGGAGTTTGTCTGGCTCTTCTTTTTTGTTGTGACCTTTATGTTTTTAAAGGGGCCAAAAGTAGGTGCTTTATGGAACTTGGCACTTTTCACATCACTTCTAGTTTTAAAAATACAGATGCTCTATCCTATAGACTTTACCTATACACAAATTTTTTATCTCATCTTTGCACTACTGTTAGTCTCTGCTATTACCTACTCTTTTCATAAGGTCATAGATGAAAACTATCAACTTATTTTTAAACAGAGAAGGCAACTTAAAGCTTTTAACAGTGCTTTGGAAAGTAAGGTGTTGGAGCAGACCAATGAGTTAAGAGTACTTAACGAGAGTTTGAGTGAGACTGTCGCAAATAAAGTAGCAGAGGTTCATGAAAAGCAGGAGATGTTGATCACGCAGTCACGTTTTGCCGCGATGGGTGAGATGTTAAGTATGATCGCTCATCAATGGAGACAGCCACTGGCAACGACAACTTTACGTATTTCAAATATGCAGATCAACGCTATTATGAACAATCGTCCCAAGGATGATCGGGATGAACTTTTAGTCTCAGTGTCAGACACATTGGTTTATCTTTCTGACACTATTGATGATTTCCAGACCTATTTCAAGCCCGACAACAAAAATGAGTCGGCGGATATACGAGATCTGGTTGAGCGTGCTTGTAACTTTGTCAAAGCTCGAACCGACATTTATGCTATTGAGGTAAGTTGTCAGGGTAAGGAACAACTGCTGATCGAGACACTTCCCAATGAGCTCATTCAGGTGGTCATCAACATCTTAAATAATGCCATCGATGTACTGGCCTCATTAGAGAAGCGTGATAAAAAGATAGAGATCATCATCGACGAACATGATGGAGATGCAATGCTTTACATTAGAGACAGTGGAGAGGGCATACCCGAAGCACTGCTGACAAGGATCTTTGAACCTTATTTTAGTACAAAGTCAAAAAATGGCACGGGTCTTGGACTCTATATGGCAAAAATGATTGTGCAAGAGCACATGAAGGGTAAGATCTACGCGATCAACAGTGAAAAGGGTGGGGCGGAGTTCTGTATACAACTGCCTATAACCCAAATCAAGAAATAGAGATTCATAAAAGTCCAACAATAATGGCGATCCAATAATACGAAGTAAAAATGAGAATATTGTCATTCTTTGCATTCTCTATTGAGCACTTTTGCATAAGATATATTGGGAAGTCATATTTTCACTAAAAAA
>WGDB01000128.1 GCA_015493495.1 Helicobacteraceae bacterium
AGTAGATGCCAGGTTCTGTAAAACGGTCTATTCTCAGGGTGTTAAGTTTCCCCAGTTCTATTTTTTCATTAATCATGGTGTAATTATAGCGGATTAGTTTGGGTACCATTAAGCATTCAAAACATAAGGTATTAGATGAGCATTGTAAAAATAGTATTGGGTATGCTCTTAAGTAGTCAGCCCTGAAAAACCCTATTTTGCATTTTAGTGAATTTCTCTTATTGCAAGAGTTTCCAGATCAACAGACTAAGTTCATCAGTTCTCACTTTCTCTTGCCAAGTAAGCATAAAAAGTATGGCCAAAAACAGTGCCAAAAGCATCTGAAGGTAGTTATTCATCCACTTCTTCAGATTAAAGGCAGTAGCTGCCATCAGTAAGTTGATCTCATCTCCCACAAAGCCTTTGAGATAGTTCCTGGAGAGTCGGTGGTCTGATTTGAGATGTCCAATGATAGGTTCAATGGCTGCCCGTCTTCTAAACATCTTACGCTTCTTCTCTTTTTGATATTCACTGTCTCTCTTACATACAGTACCAGGGAGTGATATCTTTGTACCTAACACCTCTTTTTTTCCACGATAGCCTCTGTCACATACTGCTTCGATAATAGGCATTACTCTATTGCTATTAGCTGATGTAAGAGCAGCATCAAGCGTCTTAGAGTCATGCTCATTGGTATCATGTGCTGTTACACCTACAATGACACCACTTTTGTAAGCAGTGACGATGGATGCTTTGGTACCATATTCATAAGGGGTATGGTCTTTACCTTTAGCGATGACATAAACATGACTTTCATGGATGGAGTAGACCTTATTGGAATCTTTCATCTTTTGGTTACGGACTTTATCAAACAGCTCAAAGGTCTCTTGAAACTCTGATAGTCTCTCTTGTGGAAGATTACGGCTGATGTCTCTGATCAAGATACCAACGATCGTTCTAAGACGTTTAATGGCAGCTCTAGCTTTCTTACGCTTCTTGGGATGACGGAAGAACCTTAGTGATAGGCGATGACCTTTGATCTCTTTGATATAAGTGCGTCTTAACTGTATCTTCTCACGTTTGGCCAGCTTCTGAAGATAGGCGATCATCTTGATCGCCAGCTTACCATCGGTAGGATAGGTGATGTTCTTCTCTTGTACTGTTGTATCGATGATGACACGTTTTTCTTCAGCGTCTTTGCCATGTAGTTGGACACTTACTTGAAAGATCTTCTCTACCCCTTTCTTACCAATACGTTTACGGAAGTAGACCAGGTCTGTAGGATGACATGGCACAGTGGTCTGAAAGGTCTCGAATCCACAGAAGTATTGGTAGTAGGGATTGTGTTTGACCTGCAGTACTAGCTCTTCGTCACTGAGGTCTTTGAGTTGCTTTAACATCAGGAGTCCGACCATCAGACGGATGGGCATACCAGGTCGGCCTATCTCAGAGTAGTAACGAGCAAACTCTGCGTCAAAGAGCTCCCATGGCATGGTGTCTGCAAGAGCGACAAGAGGATCTCTTGAATCGAGCATATCTTCGAGGTAGTTAACAAAAAGGTTTGGTTGATTGTTTTTAGGAGTATCTGGAAGCAATTTCTTGGTCCATTTCGACCAGAAACTTGTCTGGTTTGATTGGTTGTTCGGTCGAAATTATAGCTTCAAATGGCTTTTAAATCCCTAAATATAGGGACTTGTTTACTTTTTCAGGGCTGACTAAGTATAATGCTCATCAGCGCTAATGCCGATGAAAATAAAGAGCAGTCTCATATACCAGGAAACAATAACGCTATTGTCATCCATGGCTACACCTTGCCTCCTGAACCAGACCCAGCTATTAACAATGCAACACTCTTGGGTATAGACAGTAACAACAATGGTGTCAGAGATGATGTTGAGATATGGATACTCAAAAAGTATAAAGACAAACATCCTATTTATACAGAGATTGCGATGCAAGCTGGAAGAGCTTGGCAAAAGGTCATGGAGGACCCAAGTAAGGCAATATCAATTCACTCTATTACAAGTGCAGCTTCTAGTTGTGAAGCATATTATGAGGTATGCATAGAGAGTGATAATAAACTATATGTTTCAGAATGGATTAATACAAAGTATTTTAGGGAAAAAATATATTTCAATACTCCAGCAAGGCTAGAAGCATATTATACATATGATACATTATTAAGTGGAGGTGTTTATACTATCCCATGGTGTAGTGAAAGTAAACAGCTATGTGATTTTAATACAAGCAAGTATGAAAAATAAACTATGAAAATAATATTTTTATTTATCATAATTATCATATATCCAATTATTAGTTTTGCAACTATAGACGAACGTAAAACTGATATTTATTTTGCAAACGGCATAGATACAAAAGAAGCAGATGCAATAGATATTGTAAAAAAAATCCTTAAACCCGCCATCGAAAAAGAGTTTTACCAAAACGAAGATGAGATGAAAAGGCGTATTGGTAAAGTAGCCCTCTCTTACAACCAAACAGTTGATTTTTACTCAGATATTTGGGAGTCAATTGTCCAAAAAATAGATATCTTAAACTTAGTTGATCTTATGTTTACTACACGACATGAGGCTGACGTAGAGAAACAGGTGAAAG
Organism: Helicobacteraceae bacterium; assembly: GCA_015493495.1. Classification (GTDB taxonomy): domain Bacteria; phylum Campylobacterota; class Campylobacteria; order Campylobacterales; family Sulfurimonadaceae; genus Sulfonitrofixus. The sequence goes on from WGDB01000128.1 coordinate 2,596, forward strand.
CATATAAAGATAGCATTGAGTCAGGGCATCGCGTCCTCGTTGTAGCGCATTCTCAAGGGAACCTTTTTACCGGTGATGCTTATAACATGTATGCAAAAGCAGTTTGAAGCTGTCAGCATTGCTTTGCCGATGAGTGCTGATATTAAAGAAGAGTTAGTTCCTAATCTTTATTAGTACCAATATTGATATATAGGAAAATGTCAAAACGCTAAAGGGCACTCTTTGGATCGTTTACTTGATTTCATCAAATATCAAAGCAATGCGATATAAATGATTAAAGATAGCTAAAAATGAGCCTAATTGTCATTTTTAATAAAGCTTTTAAGTCTTTTTTTGTAACATACGCGTCCACTTTGCCGTTTTAAACAAAATGGTTGAGTATTTGTACCTATTTCAAACCCCTATTTTAGGTGTTTAGCGTTAGATACAAGTATTGGCAGGGTGACAAACCGCTTCTGCCTGAAATGGTAAAGTAAGAACAGTGTAGCTTCTGTCTCAGCAATGAGGCAAGCTTTAGTGCCCTAGCGGCTAGCGAAACTATTTGGATGTATTCAAATGGTGTAAAAATAAACATTAAGGGCTTACAATGAAAGTACGCGCTTCAGTAAAGAAGATGTGTGACGAATGTAAAATCGTCAAACGCAAGGGAATAGTCAGAGTAATCTGTTCTAAAAGCCCAAAACATAAACAGAGACAAGGATAAGCATGGCACGTATTGCTGGTGTGGACTTACCTAAGAAAAAACGTATAGAGTATGGTCTAACATACATCTATGGAGTTGGTCTTTACGCTTCTCGTCAAATTCTTGACGCGACAGGTATCGATTATAACAAACGTGTTCATGAGCTTTCAGAAGCTGACGTAGCTGCTATTACTGCAGAAATCCGTAACAGCCACATGGTTGAAGGTGATCTTCGTAAGAAAGTTGCAATGGACATCAAATCACTAATGGACCTTGGTTCATACCGTGGTATTCGTCACCGTCGTGGTCTTCCATGTCGTGGGCAAAAAACAAAGACAAATGCGCGTACTCGTAAGGGTAAACGTAAGACTGTCGGCGCAGCGTAAGGGATTAGAGTATGGCAAAAAGAAAAGCAACTCGTAAAAAAGTAGTAAAGAAGCACATTGCACGTGGTATCTGCCACATTGCAGCATCTTTCAACAACACTCTAGTTACCATCACTGATGAGATGGGTAATATGATCGCATGGTCATCTGCAGGTTCTCTTGGTTTCAAGGGTTCTAAAAAATCTACTCCGTTTGCAGCGCAAGCAGCAGTAGAAGATGCAGTAGCAAAAGCTCAAGTACATGGTATCAAAGATCTTGGTATCAAAGTACAAGGTCCTGGTTCAGGTCGTGAAACGGCAGTTAAAGCTGTAGGTGCTATCGAAGGTATCCGTGTTACATTTATGAAAGATGTTACACCACTACCACATAACGGTTGTCGCGCACCTAAGCGTCGTAGAGTTTAAGGAGATTACTGATGGCAAGATATAGAGGTCCAGTAGAAAAAATCGAAAGAAGATTCGGTGTAAGCCTTAACTTAAAAGGTGAGCGTCGTCTTGCAGGTAAGTCTGCTCTAGAAAAGCGTCCTTATGGTCCTGGTCAGCATGGTCAGCGTCGTAAGAAAGTTTCTGAGTACGGTCTTCAACTAAATGAGAAGCAAAAAGCTAAATTTATGTATGGTGTTTCTGAGAAGCAGATGCGTGCACTATTTGCTGAAGCTAAGCGCCACGCAGGAAATACAGGTACAAACCTTGTAACACTTCTTGAGCAGCGTCTTGACAACGTCGTTTACAGAATGGGATTTGCATCTACTCGTAGATTTGCACGCCAATTCGTAAACCACGGTCATGTACTTGTTGATGGTAAACGTGTAGATATCGCATCTTACCGCGTTAAACCAGGTCAAAAAGTAGAGATCCGTGAAAAAAGCAAGCAGAACAACCAAGTTGTGCGTGCTATCGAACTAACAGCTCAAACTGGAATCGCTCCATGGGTAGACATCGACGCTGAAAAAGTGTTTGGTATCTTTACTCGTCTTCCAGAGCGTGAAGAGATCGTTATCCCAGTAGAAGAACGTTTAATCGTTGAGCTTTACTCGAAATAATTAATAAAAGGCGTTGTGAATGAAAAAAATCAAAACATCTCCGCTTCTTCCACAAGAGTTTGTGGTTGAGCAGATTAACGACAATGAAGCAAATGTTATTGCATACCCGTTTGAAACAGGTTATGCAGTTTCCCTAGCGCACCCATTACGTCGTTTTCTGCTTAGCAGCTCTGTTGGGTATGCTCCGGTAGCAATCAAAATCGAAGGCGCTAAGCACGAGTTTGACTCTGTGCGTGGTATGCTAGAAGATATTTCTGACTTCATTATCAACCTTAAAGGTATTCGCTTTAAACTTAAAGACGATGCTAAAGAGGCTGAGATCTCTTATAGCTTTGCAGGTCCTTGTGAGATCAAGGGTTCTGACCTAGCTAATGATGAAGTTGAAATTGTTACTCCAGATGCATTCCTTGCAACTCTTAACGATGATGCAACGCTTAACTTTACAATCAAAATTTTCCAAGGTATCGGTTATGTACCAAGTGAAGACATTCGTGAAGAACTAGATGAGGGTTACATCGCTTTAGATGCATTCTTTACTCCAGTTCGTAAAGCGACTTACGCTATCGAGAATGTTCTTGTTGAAGACAACCCGAACTTTGAAAAAGTTGTATTGAACATTGTTACAGATGGTCAGATCACTCCACTAGATGCATTTCGTAATGCTCTTGAAGTGATGCATGCACAACTTAACGTGTTCAGCAGTGAAATTAGTATTCAGGCTCCAGCAACTATCGAACGTGTTGAAGAGTCACCTGAACTGAAAAAACTAACTGCACGTATTGACGATCTTGGTTTGAGTGCTCGTTCATTCAACTGTCTTGATCGTTCAAACATTAAGTATATCGGCGAAATCGTATTGATGAGCCAAAACGATCTTAAGAACGTTAAAAACTTAGGTAAAAAATCTTACGAAGAGATCCTTGAGAAACTGACTGAAACTGGTTTCGCTGTTGGTGAAAACTTGTCTGATGACCTGGTAAGCGCTCTTAAGAAAAAAATCGAAGCTGAATAAGGAAACAACATGAGACACCGTCATGGATACCGCAAGCTAAGTCGTACAAGCTCACATCGTGCAGCTTTACTTAAGAACTTAAGCATTGCGTTAATCGAAAGAGAAAAAATCGAAACAACTGTTCCTAAAGCAAAAGAACTTCGTTCATTTGTTGAGAAACTAATCACAACAGCAGTAAAAGGTGACTCTAACGCTCACCGTACAGTATTTGCTGCACTACAGAGCAAAGAGATGACTAATAAACTGGTTACTGAAATTGCTCCACGTTACGCAGACCGTAAAGGTGGATACACTCGTATCACGCGTACTCGTATTCGTCGCGGTGACGCAACGACTATGGCTTTCATCGAATTAGTATAATTCGAACCCGTTACGCTTCGGCGTGACACCCATTCCTACTTCTACAACACTTTTAACTATAAAATTTACAAATAAATTACAAACCAATATTCCATCATTTAAGCAATCAAAGTCTTTATTAAACTAGTGAGCAGTTAAAACTACTAAGAAGTGTCTAATCTCCATCACTCCTGTGAAGACGAGGAGTCCACGAGGTTAAGTGTACCATGAAGAGTTATTTGGAACTTGCTTCCTATTGTTTTTGAACTTTTTTAAACCTTATGACTTGATCTTGCTGCACTTTCTCTTTTTTTCTCGGAAAAAAAAGAGTTCCGTTCGGCCTTGCAGATGCTAGAGAAAAGAGCAAGCGGTAACGCATTGATTAATACGAGCTACTCGCTTTCATCCCCCTTCCAATAAACTGTCAGTACTAACAACTGGAGCCGTAACAATATAAAGAACGGGATATTGATTGCTTTAGATTGAAGGTTACTCACTCTCAACAACAGCGTCTCTCTCTTTTTCTTGAAAACTATCTCTCTGACGCGACAGAGAGAAAAAGTTCATCCCGCCACAGTTAAAATAATAAGGTAGTAACTAAACAAGATAAAAGAGATCGCTTATTATCAGTGAAAAGAAGGCAATACTTGATGTCAACATAGACTAAACAAGAATAGCAAAAAAGAAATCCACACAGTAAAACCCCTAAAACTGGGACTTCACACCACAAATCGAAAAGAATTTACAAATTCTTTTGTAAAGTCCTTGACATTGAATCCATAATCTCCTATAATTCCCGTCCACAAACGAAGAGACGTTGTTAAAAACGACTCAAAGAGACTTCATGTAGAAGCTTTTAAAAGTTTGAGATCATTGAAAACTAAGTAAGTTGAACTAGACATTTTCGGATGTTGAAAGTCAATTTTATAAAGACACAAACAACAACCGTCTATTCCATTGAAAGTTTTTAACTTAAGATGGAAATAGACACTATATATTTTTTATAGCCAATGATTTTTAAATCTTGGGCAATAGGAACTGTAATCCGAAGCAATTCGGTCTTTACATAACGGAACTTCGGTTTCACAATTATGGAGAGTTTGATCCTGGCTCAGAATGAACGCTGGCGGCGTGCTTAACACATGCAAGTCGAACGGTAACAGGACTAGCTTGCTAGTTGCTGACGAGTGGCGCACGGGTGAGTAACATATAGGTAACGTGCCTCTTAGTCTGGGATAGCCACTGGAAACGGTGATTAATACCGGATACACCTTTTAATTTGATGTTAAAAGGGAAAGGTTTTTCGCTAAGAGATCGGCCTATATTGTATCAGCTAGTTGGTGAGGTAAGAGCTCACCAAGGCAATGACACATAGCGGGTTTGAGAGGATGATCCGCCACACTGGTACTGAGACACGGACCAGACTCCTACGGGAGGCAGCAGTGAGGAATATTGCACAATGGAGGAAACTCTGATGCAGCAACGCCGCGTGGAGGATGACGCATTTCGGTGTGTAAACTCCTTTTATAAGAGAAGAAAATGACGGTATCTTATGAATAAGTCCCGGCTAACTCCGTGCCAGCAGCCGCGGTAATACGGAGGGGACAAGCGTTATTCGGAATCACTGGGCGTAAAGGACGCGTAGGCGGGACAGTAAGTCAGGTGTGAAATCCTATGGCTCAACCATAGAACTGCATTTGAAACTGCTGACCTAGAGTATGGAAGGGGCAGGTGGAATTAGTGGTGTAGGGGTAAAATCCGTAGATATCACTAGGAATACCGAAAGCGAAGGCGACCTGCTGGGACATTACTGACGCTGAGGCGTGAAAGCGTGGGGAGCAAACAGGATTAGATACCCTGGTAGTCCACGCCCTAAACGATGAATGCTAGTCGTCGGGGCTCTAGTAGCTTCGGTGATGCACTTAACAGATTAAGCATTCCGCCTGGGGAGTACGGTCGCAAGATTAAAACTCAAAGGAATAGACGGGGACCCGCACAAGTGGTGGAGCATGTGGTTTAATTCGAAGATACGCGAAGAACCTTACCTAGCCTTGACATTGAAGAAAC
>WGDB01000129.1 GCA_015493495.1 Helicobacteraceae bacterium
AAGGTAGTCACCTTAATCTCTTCACTCTCAATGTCTATAGGCAGTGGCGCATTACTTCCCCATATATAGAGGTCTCCAGCTCTGCTTTCTGCCATAGAGTTGCTAACCCCAGCTACAGCACTTTTCCAGAAGTCACTTACACATCTGTAATGCAAGGTGTAGAGATGATTCAAATCATTTCCAAAAATATCTTTCAAACCATTTACCTGAACGGTATAGTCTTGGTTGAGCTCCAGTGACACTAGCGGTTTAATAAAGAGATAGTTACGCAGAACAAGGAATTCTATTTTAAGTGCAGTACTGTTTTTAAACAGTTTAACTCGAGCATTAGTGACACTGCTTTCATCCAGATAAGAGGAGAATGAGAGATTGATGTAGGCACGCTGCGCCACCACACCGCCATCACGAGGTATTGAAGTTCGCAAGAGCATAGTATCCGTTCCCGTCACACTCGGAACCATTGTAATGTCCTGCGTACCATAGCCCTTATCTTCACAGCCACCCAAAAACAGTAAAAACAGGGTGAAGAACATTGTCAAACGTATATTATTCATCATACATCCATCTATAGTTAAGGTTTAAATGGGTTTGAAAACCTTGGATTCATCTTTAATTCCCTCTATAGGATGCTCCCATGCCGTTTGATTATAGACAATGTTTAAGGCGTACTCGAAGTTCCCACGTTGATAGCTCAAGCCTCCTGAAAACTCAGAGGTGATGCCTGATATGTCATACCCAGTGCGTTGCAAACTAGCGCTTCCGATCTCGTAAGAGAGTGAAGGATAAATAGTATAACTGGCACTCTCATAAAGTGGCCAGTAGCGCATGTTCTCTTTAATACCAAAAGTATAAGTTGTCACCGCTACATCCGTACTCAAGGCGCTATAAGTAAACTGCATATAGAGGCGTACTGGCTGGGTGTATTCTTCATGCCACAAGGTGAAATCTTTCCCTAAAAGCAGCTTGAAACTGCTTATCCTGTAATCCACATCGTAGGCACCTACCATATTTGAAACAGTTTCAGTCCTAGTACCATACCCCACGGAGGCACCAACCACCAAAATGTTATTTTCAATATCAGAGATCACTATAGGCGCAACGTCATCTTCAAACTCCAAAGTACTTGTATTACTTTCTCTATAGGCTTTGATAATGGCATCACGCTTTTCAGGACTTAACCCTTTGGTCTCCCGTGTCCAGACATTACCGTCTGCCTGAAGTGATACCAAAACAAAAGAGATAAAAAGTACTACTTTTTTTAAAGTAGAGATCATAAGTTTAATACACCCACAAGATTTAATACAACAACAAAAAGTGCTATTGGAACGATGTAACGCAGACTAAAGTACCAGTAAGGATAGAAAAAGCCCAAATCTCTTTTTAAAACAGAGGCAACGCGTTCTTCCTGCATCACATGTCCTACAAATATAGCCATAATAAGACCTCCGATAGGTAACATCACGGAAGCCGTAATAAAATCAGCCCAGTCAAAGAAGTTCTTCGAACCAAAAGTCAAGATCTCACCATACTCTTTAGAGGTCGAGAGGATCGCCACAATACCAAAAATATAAAAGAAGAGACCTGAAGCCACCGATGCTTTTAGACGGCTAAACTTGAAACGATCAACCAGATACTGTATAAAAGGTTCTACCAACGAGACTGCCGAGGTAAGTCCCGCTGAAGCTAAGGCCACAAAAAAAGTAAAGGCAAAAAAGTGTCCGGCTACACCCATCTCTGAGAAGACTGCCGGAAGGGAGATAAAGACCAGACCAGGCCCCGCTGACGGAGAAGCACCATACTCATATAAAAAAGTAAACAGGGTCAGACCTGCCACCAGCGCAATACCGGTATCTAAAGCGATAACAATCAGTGAACTGCGGACCAAATTACTGTCCTTAGGAAGAGAAGCTGAATAGGTTAAAATGGTGGCCATACCCAAAGAGAGCGTGAAAAAGGCATGGCCTACGGCTGTTACCAAGGAGGCAGAAGTTAGTTTACTCCAATCCACTCCAAACATAAAATCCCAAGATTGAGTAAAGCCAGAGAGCGTTGTAGCGTAAACAAACATGCTTCCCATAGTAACAATAAGTACAGGCATTAAAAAAAAGTTCAACTTCTCAATACCCCCTTTGATCCCTCTAGCTACCACCGTTGTCACAAATAAAAAGACAAGCGTGTGGTAGAAGATCTGCGTCCCGATATCTAACGATAATAACGTTGTAAAATGCTCTTTAGCCACTTCAACACTTGCAGGAAGAGAACCAAGAGAAAGTAAAACAAAATGAAAAGTCCAACCAATAACAGGAGAGTAGAAGGTCATAATGATCAAACCGGCTATACTCATAAAACCACCATACTTCCAAAGGTTTTTATGCCGTGGCGCCAGCTCTTCAAAGTTACTCACACTGTCACGTCTACCTACATAACCGATCAACATCTCAGCGATCATCAGCGTAAAACCTATCATCAACACGGTAATAAGATAGACAAAAACAAAAGCTCCACCACCATTTTCGCCCGTGATGTAAGGAAATTTCCAAATATTCCCCAAGCCAACCGCGCTACCAGCGGCTGCCAAAATAAAACCGATACGACTAAAACGTGCTATTTTCATACTAATTTCCTGTTTATAATAGCCCTTATTATAAAGAAATTTCACTTTAATACGGCTAGAATCCATTTTGCTATTGACAAGTTACTCATTTTATCCTATAATTCCGCCTCACTAATCTGATTTATCATTTTAGCTGATATGGGTCGGGGCGTAGCTCAGTCTGGTTAGAGTACCTGGTTTGGGACCAGGGGGTCGAAGGTTCGAGTCCTTTCGCCCCGACCATTTTTATATTTACTTTTTAAAACCTTTATATGGTGGGATTAGCTCAGTTGGTTAGAGCACTGGTTTGTGGTGCCGGGGGTCGCGGGTTCGAATCCCGTATCCCACCCCATTGATTTAAAAACAAAATATAAATAAAAATTTTACAG
>WGDB01000130.1 GCA_015493495.1 Helicobacteraceae bacterium
TTATTGATTTCACTGTTTTCTGGATTTGAAGATTATACAGGTATCCAAAATTTTAAAGAAAATTTTTCAATTTTAACACAAATACAATTTGATAGGTTCTATTTTTTATTTGCTTTTTTATGGTTTTTGTTATTTGCACTTGTAGCCAAAAGTTTGTTAGAAAAAACAAAAGTAAGTCTACTTCTTATCGCTATTGTCATGTTTATGCAATTGACTTTTTCTTTTAAAATACATAACGGTGAATCATGGCGAGGTCCAGTGTCTGTCAACAAGTTTTATGCTAAAAGTTTATTTGATGAAGTTAAAAAGTATATTAATAAACCTGTAAATACGTATCGAGTGATGAATATTGGGATCAGACCATCTAAAGCTATCTACAATGGTTTTTATGTCTTAGATGCTTACTGGTCAACTTATCCCTTAGAGTACAAGCATGAATTTAGAAAGATTATTGCGCCACAATTAGCAAAATCCGAGAGATGGACTCACTACTTTGATACATGGGGAAGTCGTTGTCGACTTATGGATAGAAATAAAAATATTTCTTTAAATTTAGAGCAGTTTAAAGACATGGGCGGAAAATATATATTTTCTTCATATGATGTAAATATTAATGATGGGGTTGGTGTTAAATTTCTGAAGAAGTTTTCTCACCGAGAATACAAAAGTACTATATATTTATTTGAAGTATTGTGAGGTTTCAATCCTCTTAACAGATGGGACAGGTATCAAAACCCTAATATAAACTACAAAAATAGATTATACTAATATGTGCTGATACCTGTGTTTATGCTATAGCTGGAAGTTTGATGCCTCCACCAATTTATCTCTTATTTTGACACTATTCGCCATAATCTTTTACTTTAATATTATCTACATTAGGACACTTCTTGCATAAACGTTATCTGGAATTAGACTTTATACGGGGTATGGCTATTGTTTTGATGGTGGCCTTTCATCTTAGCTTTGATCTTAACTATTATCGGTTGATAGAGATAGATATCTATCATGGGGCTTTTTGGAAGTACTTTAGAGACTTCATCATCTTTTTGTTTATGATGAGTGTAGGGATCAGTCTCTACATTGTTAATGAAAAGAGCTTGAACCTTCCTAAAAACCTTAGGAGACTTTTCAAACTTTTTGTAGCTTCGCTGCTTATTAGTGTGGTCTCTTACTTTATTTATCCAAGTGCGTGGATCTATTTTGGAATTATTCACCTGATCTTTGTGAGTTCTGTTTTTGCGCTGGCATTTGTACGTGTCCCCCGAGTTGCTTTGGGCTTGGGCTTAGTGATCATTGGTGTGTACTTCTGTTGTAATGTTAACATGGACTGGCTATATGATCTGAGTGCAGAATTTCTCTCTTTACCCCCTGTAACACAGGATATAGGTCACCTTTTTCCATGGTTGGGTGTTGTCTATCTTGGGATATATATAGGCTATAGAAAATGGTTTTGTTGGGGGATGGTCTCTAATGTCGTGACTGACAAAGTAGCATTTTTAGGACGTCATGCCCTAGTCATCTATCTGCTTCATCAACCACTTATGATGGGTGGTCTCTATATTTTAGTACGCTTTTTGCTTTAAGAGCTTTTTTGCTTTTGTGGCAATGCTTTCGACAGATATCTCTTGTATAGAAAAATCCTGTTTATTGATGTGGCTGATATCAACAGGTGAGTTGGATTCACAGGCCAGGTTTATAGGTGTCTCGTAGATCATTCGGGTGTTTGTGGGTCCAAAAAGTGTAATAGAGGGGCGGTTCATCGCCCAGGCGATATGGGTGGGACCAGTATCATTGCCAATGGTGAGATCACAATGTTCTATGGTGGCTGTGAGCTCTTTTAGAGAGAGTTTTGGAGTGACAGTGGCATTGGACGTACGTTCTGCGATAAACTCTGCCATCTCTTTTTCACGAGCACTTCCCCATATAAGAAGACACTCTGCCTCTTCCAAGGCAAAACAGAGTTCAACAAACTTCTCTTTGGGGTACTCTTTTGAAGGCCATGAAGCACCGATGACCATAGCAATGTTTGTTTTAGCTTCTTGAAGGAAATTTGGCTTGGGTTGTTGCTTAAAACAGGGCTTTTTTTCTAAGATCTCTTGGTCGCTTACTTGAAAGTCTAATGCATCGGCTACGACGTCAATATTGCGCTTGATGACATTGTTTGTGTAAGGGATGTTGGAGTGGGTTTTATAGAGCAGTGAAGCAAGAGACTCTCTTGCAGAACGCTTGTCAAAACCGTGGATCTTTTTACCTATAAAACGTGCAACCACCGCTGACTTTATAAGCCCCTGCATATCAATGATCATATCAAAAGGTCCAGAGGACTTAAGGGTGGTTACAGTCTCTTTTAAAAGTATGAGGTCTTTCTCTTTTTTGATCCGTTTTATAGGGACTTCGTGAACCTTTTTAAGCCCAGGATGCCCCTCTAAGATACCGGCAAAAGCCTCTTCACAAAACCACTCTATTTCAGCGTCAGGATAGTGCTTTTTGATAAGTTGTACAACAACAGTACCATTGATAATATCGCCTAAGGCAGTGAGTCTGACAATAGCAATACGTTGCGGCTTGGTATTCATAAATGAGACTATAGCAAAAGGATGGTTAGAGGCAGGAAAAAGAGCAATAACTCATGAACTTCTGAGCATTAATCAACACTTAGATATAATCGCGTAATTATAATTGAAGAGGAGTAGGGATGTTAACACGTGACATACAGCATTATGGCGAGAGTCGTACGCAGGCGCGGGCCTATTTTTGCTATCTTTTTTCTAAAAACCTTCCAAACAATCTTCCTGAGATCTCTGAAAAAGCAGTGACGGACCGTCTTCGAAAGATCATGGGAGATCTTCCGGAGTGTGAAGGTGTTTATGTCCTTAATGCTAAAGGTGAACAGATTACGCCTACCTATCTACCTGATGGGAGCAATACTGACACCTGTATAGGACAGCGCCGTTCAAATCGTGCTTATTACTACCGTGCGATGAAAGAGAAACGCTGTACGATCACTGACCCTTACCCATCGTTGATCACACAAGAGTTGACTATTACGGCCTCCAAACCTATATTTAACAGTGCAGGGGAGATACAATATGTTGCATGTCTGGACATGCCGTTGACTGCTGTGCTTAAGATCGCCCATCCGATGGCCATGAAGTCTATCTCGGGTCGGGTATTTCGTTATGGGTATGCAGCATTTACCTTGGTTCTTGCGATGGTGGCACTTCTGCTGTTTTTGAAAGGTACTGCGTACTTTTTTGAACAGGGCTTTAATATTCAAAATATTGAGATCAAAAGTATCTTTAACGCAACCATTCTTTTGACCCTTTCTCTGGCCATATTTGATCTGGTGAAGACCCTCTTTGAAGAGGAGGTCCTTGGTAAGCATACAGAGAACCATAGCGCTTCGGACCCGCACAAAACGATGGTCCGTTTTTTAGGTTCCATCATCATTGCCCTCTCTATTGAGGCCTTGATGTTAGTCTTTAAGTTCGCGATGACCGAACCTGACAAACTGATCATGGCCATCTACATCATTGGCGGGGTATCACTATTGATGATCTCACTGGCAATCTACATAAAACTAACAGGAAAGAGTATCGAAGAATGATAGGTATTGTTGATTATAACATGGGCAACTTGGCCTCTGTAAAAAATGCGTTGAAGCTTTTGGGTGTCAATGCTGCAGTCGAGTCTGATCCCGACAAGTTCCACACATATGACAAACTGATCTTACCCGGTGTAGGTGCCTTTGGTGATGCGATGGAGCATCTCAAAGAGCGTAACATGGATGAGGCGATCAAGTCGTATGCTAAAGGGGGAGACCCAATGTTAGGGATCTGCCTTGGGATGCAACTGCTTTTTGAGTCGAGTCAGGAGTTTGGTGAGAGTGAAGGTCTTGGTCTGATCAAGGGACATGTACAAGAGTTTGATGTGAGCCGTTTTTCTCACCCGCTTAAAGTCCCTCACATGGGTTGGAACCGAATGTTCACCAGAGAACATGATCTTTTCAAAAACCTGGATGATGAGCACTATTTGTATTTTGTACACTCATTCCACGCGGTATGTGAAGACCCTGAGAACACCATAGGTCGTACAGAGTATGGCTACAGCTTTACCAGTGCAGTGGCCAACGACAATGTTATGGGGATACAGCCTCACCCAGAAAAGAGCCATAAAAACGGGCTCCAGATATTAGAAAATTTTACAACTTTATAAGGACAACATATGACACTATTTCCTGCGATCGATCTTAAAGACGGCAAAGCAGTACGCCTCTCAAAAGGGTTGATGGAGAGTGCAAAGATCTATAATGAAAGCCCAGTTGCTCAGGTAAAGATCTTTGAAGAGATGGGGGCTGAGTGGGTACACTTGGTCGATCTTAACGGTGCATTTGCCGGCGAACCGGTAAACCATGACGTTATTAAAGAGATTCGTGCAAGCTCTAAAGTAAAACTTGAACTGGGTGGTGGTATTCGTGATGAAGCGACCATCAAACAGTATTTGGAGCTGGGTATAGATCGTGTTATCTTAGGCTCTATTGCAGTGAAAGATCCACAGTTTGTACGCGACATGGCAGCGAAGTATCCTGTTGTGGTAGGTATTGATGCTATAGATGGTTATGTGGCAGTGGAAGGCTGGGGTGAAGTGAGCTCTATGAAAGCAACAGATCTTGCTAAAGAGTTTGCTGCTGCTGGTGTTGAAGCGATCATCTGTACGGATGTAGGACGTGATGGAATGTTGACAGGTGTGAATGTAGAGTTCACGCTGGACATTGCTCGTGCTTCGGGTGTTCCGACTATTGCCAGTGGTGGTCTTAAAGAGCGTAGTGAGATCGACGCGCTTGCTGCAACGGGTGAGATAGAAGGCATCATCGTAGGTAAGGCCTACTATGAAGGTACGCTTGACCTTGAAAAAGCCTTGAAAGAGGTGAAATAGATGCAAGAGTATTATCATCAGTTAAAGATTACTCCTTCAGCTTATGAAGAGCTGTTTGCTGACTTCTTGGCGGACACACTGCCCGTAGGTTTTGAAGAGCGTGATGGCAGTTTTATCATCCGTAGTGAAGAGGAACTTGAGACCATTTCTTGGGGTATTGAGCAGTTTAAAGAGGCTCTGGAACAAGCACTACAAAAGCCTATTGATGTTGAGATAGAACTGAGTAAAGAGAAAAATGCGGACTGGGTCAAGACCTATCAAGAGAGTATTACACCGATAGAGATCGCACCTTTTTACATTCACCCTACTTGGGATGCGCCCAAAGAGGGGATGTTGAACATCGAACTTGACCCGGCTTTGGCTTTTGGAACAGGACACCATCCTACGACGGCGGCATGTTTGGAAGCGATAGCCAGTGAAGTCAAAAGTGGTGACACGGTAGCGGACATCGGTTGTGGCAGTGGCATCTTGGCGATTGCCGCAGCTAAGATGGGCGCTATAGTCGATGCTTGTGACACGGACCCTGTCTCTGTAGGGAACACCTTGGAAAATGCAGAGACGAACGGGGTGACGTTTCGTTCGGTTTGGGAAGGTTCTGCCCCGGGAACACAAGAGACTTATGATGTGGTGATCGCCAACATCGTAGCCGATGTCCTTGTCTTCATCGCAAGTGACTTAAAACGCTTGCTTAAAGAAAAGGGTACCTTGGTACTTTCAGGCATTTTAGACAAATATGAAGATAAAGTTCTAAAAGCATATGCAGACTGCAAGGTCGTTAAACGTATTCAACGCGATGAGTGGGTGACACTTGTTGTAGCAAAAAAGGAAAACAACTAAATGAGTCAAAATAATAACAACGACAATAAAAACGACAACTTTTTTAACAAAAATCCGCTGATAACATTTGCTATCTTTTCGGTAGTGGTTATCTTGATCTTTAAGTCACTCATCGGAGAGAACGGTGGGGCTATCGGTCAGCAGTTTAGTGGACAAAATGGTGCCATTAAACATAAAGAAGTGAGTTACTCCGAGCTCAAAGAACTTATCAAAAGCAAGTCGGTTCAAAAAGTGGACATTGGACAAAGCTACATCCGAGCTAAGGGTGATGGTACGATGTATACAACACGTTTGGTGGCTAACGACACAACACTTGTGCCTTTATTAGACAAAGAGGGGATTGACTACAGCGGTTTTTCTGAAAGTAACTGGTTTACTGAGATGTTTGGATGGTTGTTCCCATTTTTGATAATTATCGCTATATGGATGTTTTTTGCGGGTCGTATGCAAAAGGGTATGGGCGGTGGTGTCCTGGGTATGGGCAGTTCTAAAAAACTGGTCAACTCTGAAAAGCCTACGACGAAGTTTGATGATGTTGCAGGTGGCGAAGAGGCTAAAGAAGAGGTCCAGGAAATTGTTGACTTCTTGAAGTATCCTGCACGTTATGTTGAACTTGGAGCGAAGATCCCCAAAGGTGTGATGCTGGTAGGTAGTCCAGGTACAGGTAAGACACTTTTAGCAAAGGCAGTTGCCGGTGAGGCGGATGTTCCTTTCTTCTCGGTTTCGGGTTCAAGTTTTATTGAGATGTTTGTGGGTGTGGGTGCAGCACGTGTACGCGACCTGTTTGAGCAGGCTAAAAAAGATGCCCCTTCTATTATCTTTATTGATGAGATCGATGCTATTGGTAAAAGTCGTGCCGCTGGCGGTATGATGGGTGGTAATGATGAACGTGAGCAGACGCTCAACCAACTTCTGGCAGAGATGGATGGTTTTGGTACCGATACTCCGATCATTATCTTGGCCGCGACGAACCGTCCTGAAGTTCTGGACCCTGCACTGATGAGACCGGGTCGTTTTGACCGTCAGGTACTGGTAGACAAACCTGACTTTGAAGGACGTATCGCTATCTTGAAAGTACATGTTCGTGGTGTGAAGATGGATGCAGATGTGAAGCTCGAAGAGATCGCCCGTTTGACTGCTGGTTTGGCTGGTGCAGACTTGGCAAACATCATTAATGAAGCCGCACTTCTTGCCGGACGTAAAAGTCAAAAGACGGTAACACAGGCTGACCTACAAGAGTCAGTTGAACGTGCTATCGCCGGTCTTAGTAAGAAAAACCGTCGTATCAACAAAAAAGAGCAGCGTATTGTTGCGTACCATGAGTGTGGGCATGCCTTGATGGCAGAGACGACTAAGGGGGCGAAAAAGGTCTCTAAAGTATCTATTGTCCCGCGTGGTCTTGCGGCACTTGGTTACACGCTTAACACACCAGAAGAGAACAAGTATTTGGCGCAGAAGCATGAGTTACTTGCTGAAGTTGATGTTCTTCTTGGTGGGCGTGCGGCAGAGCAGGTCTTCATAGGTGAGATCTCTACCGGTGCAAGTAATGACCTGGAACGTGCAACTGACATTATAAAATCTATGGTACAAGTCTATGGTATGAGCGATATTGCCGGTCTGATGGTCCTTGAAAAGCAGCGTCAATCTTTCCTTGGCGGCGGGATGGGTGGTCAACCTCGTGAGTACTCTGAGAAGATGGCAGAAGATATGGACCAACATATCAAAGCAACACTTGAAACACATTATACTGCTGTTGTGGCGCGTCTTGAAGAGTACCGTGATGCTATTGAGAACATGGTTAAAGAGCTTTACAAAACAGAGAACATAGATGGTGATGTGGTTCGTAAAGTGATCACAGACTTTGAAGCTGAAAATGGTATAGAGTCCAAGGTAGAGCAACCAGAGTCACCTGAAGACGAACGTATCATCGCTGAAGATATGTCTCAAGACCAAAAAAATATGGACAACAGTGATGAAAAAGAGTCATGATGCGTAACGATACATTTATAATTGCTAAAGATGGTCTGAAGTGTATTGCGGTAACAGCTGCATTAGTGATTTTTATGATGATCATAGATGCTGATCTGCTAACGTTTGTCGCATCTGTACTGTTTTTGTTAACACTATGGGTCTATCGTAATCCTGAACGGGTACTTCCTCATGTCCAAGAAAAAAGTATTGTCAGTGTTTGTGACGGTACAGTAAAAAGCATAGAGACTTCTGAAGATGAAGAGGGTAATGTGCGTTACAACATCACGGTTAAAAGCAGTTTTCTTGACACCTCGATCTTACGTGTTCCCTTTGCTTGTAAAGTACAGGAGTCTACGGTCGTCTCTGGTGCACGTTTAAGTGTTACTTCTCCTTTAGCGGAACGTTTAAATGAAAAAAGTCTGGTTCTTTTTGGAACGGGTGAAGAGCAGGTTGTTGTTCTACATACACTACACCTTGCCTCTGTTGGTATCAAAAACTATCTGCAAGAAGATCACGAAGTACTTCAAGGTTCACGTTATGGTCTGATGGTGAAAGGTGAGACCATGATCGCACTGCCACCGGAGTCTCGTGTTGCGATCAAGGTCGGTCAAAAGGTACGTGCGGGTGAAACACTGATCGGTTACTTTTCGTAATGCGTAAACAACCCAACCAACTGGCCTATCTGCTTCCTAATTTCTTTACAGCTTCAAGTATATTTACAGGTATTTACAGCATTATCTCCTCGGTAGAGGGGAACTTTGTCTTAGCGGCGTGGATGGTACTTCTTTCACTTATATTTGACGGTTTAGATGGCCGTGTGGCACGTATGACCAACACCTGCAGTCAGTTTGGTGTAGAATTTGACTCTTTGGCTGATATTGTTGCGTTTGGTGTGGCACCTGCTATGTTGATCTATCTGTATGCCGGTGTGGACTTTGGACGTTTTGGGATTATGAGCAGTGCTCTTTTTGTTATCTTTGGCGGGATCCGTTTGGCCCGTTTTAATGTGATGACAGGAGAGAGTGAACCCTCAGTGTTTATAGGGGTACCTATCCCTACCGCTGCAGTGTTTATCTCAGTCTTGGTACTGCTTTTTGAAGAGTATAGCTTTTTAGCAGACTACAAGCTTGTGATCTTATTGAGTGCTTTGGTTGTTGCAGTTTTGATGGTGAGTAATATCCGTTATCCGAGCTTTAAAAAAGTGGACATGGACAAAAAACATATGCGTCGTACTTTTGTAGCTATCGTTGCTGTGGCAATGATCATCTTTATTTATCCGGTAGAAGGCTTTGCAACTTTCTTTGTCCTCTATATCATCTATGGGCCGATACTTTCATTAATACATCTATACAAACGATCTAAACTTTTGAAATAGGGAACTTCTGCCCGTCGCGTCGTTAAGATATAAAAAGTAAATTAAAGTGTAGAAGAGAAGACTAGAGAGGAACTCTCTAGCAAAGAGGGTAGGAACTTACGCCTCTGCACCGATTTTGTTCATCAGTGAAAAACTTTTAATAAATGGTCCTGCCATAGCAGGTGTCTTGATCATCGCTTTAAAATCTCCTGTAGGAAACTTGAGTTTTCCAGTTGTAAATGCAATACCCATTCCTGTCATACCTAATGGCTTTTCCACCCATTTCATCCAGTCATCTTTAGATGCTCTCATATCCCAGTCTGGTGTCTCACCATTATAAGTACCGGCAGATACTGCTACACCTTTATCTACGACAAATACACATGAAGGTGTCTCTTCCCCTTTGTAACCACAAGTAATTGTTGAGCTGAACTCGATGTCTGCCAGTTTGTTAGAAACCTCTGGGTCATTGTTCCATGCCTCTTTTAACTCGTTGATCCATGCATCTGTAAAAAGTTGTGCCATTTAGTTGCTCCAAGAAAATTTAATATCAAAACAATTTCTTATATATCTAATCTCTA
Source organism: Helicobacteraceae bacterium (assembly GCA_015493495.1). Taxonomy (GTDB): domain Bacteria; phylum Campylobacterota; class Campylobacteria; order Campylobacterales; family Sulfurimonadaceae; genus Sulfonitrofixus. The sequence goes on from WGDB01000130.1 coordinate 9,682, forward strand.
AATATATAATTTTTTATTATTTTGTTGTGATAATTTAACTTTTAGAGACTTATGATGTTATTAATCAAATAATACTAATTATATATAATTTGTTAAGTTACTTTTTGTATCAATTATATAATTAAAATTAATGTATAAATAAAACTGTAATATGTAAGGAACAAGATGTCTTGTTGGTTTAGTTTTCAGAACGTAAGTGTGTATATTGGAAGAAGGTTGTCTCATTTAAAAAAGGAAGGATAAATTAAAAAGTAGTAACTATTTGATAGCCAGAGTACAAAGTCGATAACCTTTTATTTTAAAAGATATCTACTTTGTACTCTAATGTGTAAAAGATGGAGTTACATCCCCAAATAAGGTTTGAGTACCTCAGGAATGTTTACGGTACCATCTTCATTTTGGTAGTTTTCCATAATTGCAACGATAGTACGACCTACGGCTAAAGATGAACCGTTGAGCGTATGAAGCAGTGTGTTCTTCTTCTCGATTTTAGAACGTATTTTGGCACGTCTCGCCTGGAAGTCTCTGGTGTTACTGACAGAAGAGATCTCTCGGTAGGTGTTTTGTCCCGGTAACCATACTTCTAAGTCAACGGTGTAAGCTGCACTGAAACCCAGGTCTCCTGTACACAGTTTTACAAGGCGGTGTGGAAGCTCTAGGGCTGTGAGCAGGTCTGAAGCACAGCTCACCATTTCTTCAAAGATCGCATCACTCTCATCTGGCTTGGCTATAGTGACCAACTCCACTTTGTGAAACTGATGTTGACGGATGATACCGCGTGTGTCACGTCCTGCAGCACCGGCCTCTTTTCTAAAACAAGAGGTGTAACCTGTCATCTTGATAGGGAGCTCTTTTTCAGGGATGATCTCATCTTGGTAGAGGTTTGTCAGCGGGACTTCCGCTGTTGGGATAAGATACATACCATCAGTAGTAACATAAAGGTCATCTTCAAACTTTGGAAGCTGTCCTGTACCCTCTAGTGCTTTGCGATTGACAAGTTGGGGTACAGAGACCTCCATAAAGCCGCGTTTACGGTTGAAGTCAAGCATGAAGTTGATGAGTGCACGTTCTATACGTGCGCCCATGTCAAAGGCAACAGAAAAACGACTTTTCGCTATTTTGACACCACGTTCGAAGTCGATCCAACCTGTAGTCTCAGCCAGCTCCCAGTGCTCTTTAGGCGTATAAGAGAAATCTTTAGGACGCAACACCTTTTTGATCTCGACATTGTCCTCTTCGTCTTTACCATCGGGAACACTGGCATCCGGAATGTTTGGTACCGCCATTATAAGAGAGGTCAAAGCCTCTTCTGCCTGACGTTGGGCCTCTTGGAGTTGAGCGACTAAGATCTTGTTCGCATCAACCTTTGCCTTGAGTTCTGCAATATCTTTACCCTCACGCTTGTAAACACCAAAAAGTTTACTCATAGCATTTTGGTCTGCCTGGGCACTTTCAAAAGCAGCTTTAGCTTTTTTAAGTGCTTCATTTTTCTCTTTTATACCCGCCATAGTCTCGGCAGTGACACCTTTACGTTGGAGCTGTGCGCTGACATGGTCAAACTCTTTTTGAAGCAGTTTAAGATCGATCATAATGTTCCTTGATGTGTTGAACGCCTTGTGTACTATACGGTATTTAAACAGCGTTCAAAATAGTGGCCGAATTATAACAAATTATATGTAAGAGTAGGTCTCATAGAGACCTGTAGGAAGAAGGATGTTTTATGGTGGTGTTACGGTAGAGACTACTCTACCACACACTCCTTGAGGTAAGTGAACTGATAGATGTCAGACTCCTCATCGCCACCGCTCTCAATAGCTGCTGTAGAACCTTTGGCACGAACAGAGATATCGACTTTAGTATCGGGGCGAATACCTTTGGCGTTAAGTACAAAGTAATCTCCACCGTCATCTCCATAAATAATATAGTTTCTGCCGTCTATAGGCTGAGAAGCGGTTCCTGTAAGGTGGATTAAAAGCTCTTTTTTCTTGACATTTTCAGCAGTTGGGATCTCTCCACACTCTTTGACCATGGCCGCCATTTTTTCGATATATTCGCGCTGCTGCTCTGCTGCACGCTCTTGTTGTACCTTGCTTAAGAGGGCATTGACACGTTTCATGTCCGCTTTGGCCTCTTTTTTACCTAAAGAAGCTGCCCGTCCATAGTAGCTAAAGGCCTGATTGTAATCTTGCTTGGTACCAGCACCCTCTTCAAACATCTTGGCCAAAAGGTAAAATGCATCAGCACTTTTGGATTGAGATAAAAGGGTAAATGCACGTTTATAGAGTTTCAGGTCATAGTAGTACTGACCAAGATAGTCTGAGGCTTTGGTGTAGTTCTTCTGAGAAGCTTGGTGCAGAAGGTCGATAGCTTTGTCGGTTTGTCCTTCGTCGATCAAGACACGGGCATAATGGTACTGCGCAGGTGCATAACCGTTGGTTGCAGCCTTGTCTAACCACCCTATAGCTTCATCTTTATTACTTTTTAGATGGAAAAGATAGAGTTGATACTGTGCCTTAGGATCGTTAAGTGCAGCAGCTTTCAGGTACCACTTCAGCGCGGTCTCTTTTTCTCCAAGATCTTCGTTCAGACGACCAAGGTTTAAATAAGAGGCTTTGATACCACCATCAGCAGCTTGCTGGTGCCACTTTAAGGCAAGCTCTTTGTCGCTTTTTTCATAAAGGATCCCGGCAGATCTTGCTGCTTGTGCATTGCCCATTTTGGCTGCTTTGATAAAGTACTCTAAAGCTTTTTTCTCTTTGCCTTGTTGCAAAAGTTGTTGCCCTTTTATGGCAAGCTTTTTTCCCATCTTTTTTTGGAAATCAAGATACTGTTTATTTTTATCAAAAAGAGGTGCTTTACTTCTCATGTATTTGTAATAGGGGGTGATAAACTTGTTTCCTGGAAAGGCAATTCCTCTTTTAAACCTCTCAACATCATCATCTTTAATGGTTTGAAGCGTCGCTTTTTTGATAGAACGAGAAAGTTGTGCGTATACAGACTTGACCTTGTTCCTTTGGCGGGCATACTCAAGTTTAGTTTGCTGGTATGCTCCTTTTTTGAGTTTTTTGCTGTTAAGCTTTTTAGCAGTTTCGTTGGCAGTCTCTAAGCGATCAAGAAACTCATCACACTCTTTTTCAATGGTGTTGGTAAGTTCGGCCTTGCCATCCAAAAAGTCACTACACTGTTGTGCTGCTGTAGTGTATTGGCTTAATTTAGGTGCCAAGGTGGCATCTGGTGATGCACCGCAGCCTAGCAAAAATAGAAGGGGTATCAACCCCAGTAGATATAAACGCATTTTTTCCCTTTTATGATTATTATATTCTCTGAATGGATCAGAATTCCGGATCTTTTCAGAGGTTTTTGATATTTGAAGAATACACTGTTTTTACTAAAGGTTTCTTCAGAAGATACCTATCAATGGTGGTATTACAAAAACTCTGACAATAACTAACGTCTTAATTTTTTAGAACAGACTTTAAGGTCTTTAAATTGGTACAGAGTCTGTAGTGTCCCTGCGTCACTGCTGATGAGTACAGGGTGGCCTGTTGATCTTGCTCGGAAATTTACAGAGTAGTAACTGTCTATTTTTTTAGCAATATCCGGAGCGATCATATAGTAGTGTTGCTCATTGTCTCCATAGACCATAAACCCGTTTGCATCGCCGACAGGTTTGGCCGCAACACCAATAATATGTACGACCTTATCCTCTTTGGCGATGTTTTTACTGTTGGCCATGTTACCACAGGCTTTAGCGATCTCTTTTCGGCGTTGCTTCTCTTTTTTACCAATATACTTGGCCGCGATGCGCTCTTTTTTAGTCAGATGCTTTTGAAGACGCTTAAGATCTGCTATATGATTTCCGTGGTTAAGTTCATGGGCACGTTTATAGTAGCGGTAGGCCAGAACACTGTTCTTTTCAACACCGAGACCCGCTTCATTCATTTTAGCAAGCAGATAGTTGGCTGTGCCATTGTCAGTAGCCAAGATGAGTTTTCTAAAAGCCTCTTCATAACGTCCCTCTTCGTAATAGAGTTTTCCTAAGAAAAAATCACTGGCACTGATGCCGTTGTCATAGGCTCTGTTCAACCATAACAGGGCCTGCTCTTTTTGCTTTTGCTTCATTAATTGCAGACCATAAACAAACTGGGCTTGAGGGTAGTTGTTTTTAGCAGAACGTTCCAACCATTTGTGGGCATCGTCTTGTAGTTTTTTACTACTGGATTTACTGTCGATTTTAAAGAGACGGTACTGGGCGAGGGCATTTTTCTGTTTGGCTGCTTTAAGATACCATTCACGGGCTCTTTTAGGTAACTTGATACGGAGGTAGAGTCGGGCCAAATGTACCTCAGAAAGGTCAACACCTAGAGTGATAGCTTTTTTATGCCAGGCGATCGCTTTTTTAAGCTGCTTTTCTTCATAGACCAGTGCAACTAAAAAGGTGCCTTCCGGACTGTTCGCGTTGGCTGCAAGTTTAAAGGCTGTCAGGGCACTGCGTTTGTCTCCACTGCTTAGTGCTTTAAGACCTTCTGTGAGTTTCTCTTGTGCGTAACGGTGCTCGTAGTCAAGCAGTTGTGGGTTTTTGTCAAAACGCGGAGAAAACTTTTTAAGGTAGATGTACTCATCTTCAGTAATATGGTTGTCTGAAAAGAGCAGACAAAAAGCGGCACCGTTGATGTCATCTTCTTTGACAATATCAGGCATCTCACTTTGACATTTTTGCGCCAGTAAGGTCTTGTCTGCATGAATCTTTAAAGAGAGTAGGGACTCTTTGTCCGCAAGAGAGATATAGTGCGGCTCTTTTTGCTCCTCACCACGGATCTCACGCATCTCAGTCAACAGGGCATCTTCACGCTGGAGGTCATTTGTAAAGCCTTGACACTCTTTGGCTAAGATCAGTGGCGGGTTTGTCTCACAAGCCTCTTTAAGCGTCTGGTACTCTTTAAGCTTTTCGTGAGGTACTGGCTTTGGGGAGCTACAGGCAGTAAAAAGAAGGAGTGTTGGTAACAGCAGTGCATAACGTAGGTTCATAAAGTCTTCCTTGGTTTAGTGACAGGGTTTTATATAGATAAGCTGGTAGACATCTACTGTACCACCGTGATCGTCGCTGATGGTAACGGCGAAACCTGTGGCTCGGGCCGTGATGTCGGCGTATTGGTATTGAGAAACACCGGCCTTGTGCTCTTTGTCAATAATGTAGTAAGGTTTAGCATCTTCACTGGTGAGCATAAAACCATAGGACCCTTTAAGGGGAATGGAGACGAGACCCCTAATACGGATTTTCATCCCTTTGTCTCTTAGGTTGCGCAGTATGGGTGTGGCACCGTTGTTAGCTTCAAAAAGTTTTTGGGCCTGTCTCTTTTTTCGAAGGGCCGCATCATAGTGTGCTTGCTCTTTTTCAGTTTTGAGTTTTGCAACACGTCTGAGTGCTTTTTTGGCACGTTTTTCGCCTAGTTTAGAGGCTTCTTTGTATAAGACATAAGCGTGGTAGAAGTTTACTTTCACTCCTAGCCCTTTTTCATACATCCTTGCCAGTAGGTACTTGGCTTGTGCAGTAGAAGCCTCTGTTAAAAAGTCTAAAGCACTTGCGTATGCTTTCTTTTTATAATAAAGTACTCCTAAGTCAGCATTGGCTGCTGTGATACCATGCTCTTTTGCTTTTAGTAACCATGCTGTTGCTTCAGTGCTTTTTTTGGCTTTGATCAGATGTTGCCCATAGGCATAAAAAGCAGGCGCAAAACCGTTTTCAGCAGAGCGTTTCAGCCATGGAAATGCTTGTGTGTTTGCTTTGGTGTTGTCTGTCTTTTGATACTGTGTATAGAGTATGAACTGTGCATAGGCATTTTCGTTTTCAGCAGCTTCAAGATAAAACTCTTGTGCTTTTTTTGGCTCATGTTTACGCAAGTAGAGACGGGCAAGATTTATGGTAGAAGTTTCTACACCATTTTCTTTAGCTTGAGTATGCCAGGTAATTGCTTTATCGATGTTTTTAGCTTCATAGACAATCCCAACGAGATAGAAGGCCTGTTTATTGTTTAATGAGGCAGAAGTCTTAAAAAGTTTTAGTGCATGTTTTTTGTCACCCATAGAAAGATAACTTAACCCTTTACGTACCAAGGACTTGGCATAGCGTTGCTCAAATGCGCGGAACCGTTCACTCTCTTGGTAAGAAGTGGACTGTTTTTTATAGTAGTCATAATGCTTTTTAGTAAACTTAGTCTCTTTAAAACGTAGTGTCATAGCGACTGTAGAGAGGTCATCATGCTTGATAGCTTCAAGAGAGAGATGGTTCAAAAGCTTGGTAAGTTTTTGATACGCGACCTCAGTTTTGCGATACTGTCGGTTGGCTTCAGTATTGGCATGGATATACTCAGGAGATGTTTTAGAGTGTTTTTTTGCAAGTTGACTGCTTTTATAGGTAGCGATGTTGGCTTTGTTGAGACGTTTTAAAAAGCTGTTGCACTCTTTGTCCAAGGCATCAGGGACCATAAGGCCTGGTGTCAAGCGAAGATCTTGACAGTTCTCCTCCGTGTCTGCATATTTGTTGAGTTTAGGAGAGAGTGCTATGTCTGGCGTAGCGTTACAGGCAAGAAAAAAGAATGTTATAGAGATGAGAAGCAGTCGAAAAAATGTTTGCATGAAAGGTACCTTGGAGATATATAGTAATCACTATAACAAGAAATTTAAAAATCTTATATTAAAGAGAAGGCAAGGAGCAGAGAAAGGGAGAAAAATATGCTTTTTTTAGGCAAATTGGCGCTCTGGCTTCTTAAGAGAGAATATCTTTTGCGATCTGAAACTGGTTAGCCGTCATAAGGTGGATCTTGGGGTGAAAGGCTTTGATCTCGGTAAAGAGTTTTTTACTCATCTCAAAACCTACACGATACTCCTCTTCTGCTGAGATGTCAGCAGCATCTTCTAAAGCTTTTAACAAGTACTCTGGGACATGAATACCAGGGACATGTGCATCTAAGAACTTTGCAGTTCGCAGCTTAGTGATAGGAAACAGTCCCAAGATCAATGTTGTTTGCTTCTCGCTGCTGCTTTGGGCATTGGCATTTTTCATGAGGTCGACCAGTAATTTGGCATTGTCAAGGTCATAGACTGGTTGGGTGATAATACCAACAGCACCGTTTTCTATCTTTTTAAGCATCTTTTTCTGTAGAGATTTTGGGTTGCGTGCATGTGAGTTGATGACGGCGAAAGGATAGATGGTCTCAGGGGCCTCTTTAAAGTTTTTACCCATGATGTCACTACCTGAATTTAGCGCGGTGATGATGTTTAAAAGGAGGCTTGAATCTCCTTCAAACACCCCTTTGGCATCCGTCTGATCCGAGATCTTTGCCGGGTCTCCTGTCAGTGCCAAAATAGCACGAACATTGGCTTCGTTGGCACCAAGCAGGTCAGACTGCAATGCGATGCGGTTGCGGTCACGCATGCTCATCGTTGCTAACACAGGTTTGTTAAAACGGTTTTGCAAGAGTTGTGAGGCGAAGAGGGCGTTGTACTTGAGCTTGGCTAGTGGATTGTCTGTGGTGCTGAACCCATCAACTAACTTGTCCAGCTCCAGAGCTTCGATGGTATCGATGACCGGTTTAAAACGCGCAGAGTGCGGCGGTGTGGTCTCGAGTGTGATGTAGGTAGAGTGCTGTAGTTTCTCTATGAGTTGTTTAAACAAAAAAGGCATCCTAGAGTGGTGTCCAAAGCGTGCGTATATCTGTGTGGCTACGACGATATTTGGGTATAATTTCGAGATTATAACGAAACAAGAGTGAAAGAAGAGTAATTAATTATGAAATTATGTGTGTTTGATTTTGATTCGACATTGATGGATGGTGAGACGATCGACTTTTTTGCCGAAGCATTGGGCATAGGCGAACAGGTTTCTGAGATCACAGAGCGTGCTATGGCTGGTGAGTTGGACTTTTTTGAGTCTCTTCAAGAGCGTGTAGGACTTCTAAAAGGTCTGGATTTTGAAAAAGTAGAAGAGATCAGCCATAACCTTCCCTATATGCCAGGTGCAGTTGAGACGATCGCAGCACTTAAAAAGCGTGGTATGACGGTGGTCTGTTTTAGTGGTGGTTTTAGAACTGCGACCTCTTACGCCAAAGATATTTTGGGTTACGATGCCGACTTCTCCAATGCGCTGCATGTCAAAGACGGCAAACTGACCGGTCTTGTAGGTGGAGACATGATGTTCAACTTCTCCAAGGGAGATATGTTGGTACGTCTGCAGAACATCTTAGGGGTGAGTGAATCAGAGACTATGGTCTGTGGTGACGGTGCCAATGACTTGAGTATGTTTGCACATGCCGGAACCCGTGTTGCATTTTGTGCAAGAGAGGTCTTGAAAAAAGAGGCCAACATCATCATTGATGAAAAAGATCTTACGCTGATCTTAGAAAAAATATAAGGAAAATAGATGTTAGAAAACTCTATATGGTTTAAATATAACGGCGACACGTCGATCCGCGCTACTTTGGCAGCATTTTACAAGTGTGAGACAAGTCTCATAAGCAACAACGAAGTAGAACTCTATAATGTACTCAAAAAGAACATGACCAAGAGAGAGTTAAAACTGTATGTACTTCAGGTAGCAGGTCTTGATGATGCTGCGATCGCTAAGGAGATGGGTATCGAAGATGAGAAGGTCATAGAAAAGCTCAAACACACCAGTAACCGTAAAATGCGTCAAGACAAGATCCGTCAAGCAGTCAAAAATCTTGAGACTGATGATAATGACTATGATGAGATGGGCGAATAAGTAACGTTCGGTAGCACTCTTGATCTATATCAAGGTACATCACTAAATTCTTTTAAGTAAGTTGATGTATCATTTATCAAATTTTAATCACAAAGGAACATAGATATGAAAAAATCTACATCTCTACTATTAGCATCAGTTGTTGCTATGGGTATGTTTGCTTCAACTGCAAACGCCGACATCAAAAAAGGTCAAAAAGCTTACCTTAAGCAGTGTAAAAAGTGTCACGGTAACGGTACTAAGGGTGCTGCTATGAAAACTCAAGACGAGTGGGCTGCTGCTTTCGCTAACGATGGTGCTGGTTTCAAAGCATGGCACAAGGGTACTAAGGGTGAGAAATACACTAACGGTAAAAAATTCAAAAAATACGCTCCACACTTGAAAGATTTCCTTTACGAGTATGGTTCAGACTCAGGAAACGTTCCTTCTTGTGGCTAAAAAAGTCTAGCTTCGGCGCGCTTTGCGTCCGATGCTGACTCGGTGTACTTTATGTACACCTCCCCATCCTCAAACACAATCCCCACCAAATCTAAATTTTTTACTTTTCTTTTTATATCCTAATTATTTATTGGGTAGTCTTTTATATTGATCTAGGTCGTCTTGTCTCTGATACCTGTACTCTATAGTATCCACGTTTTTGTGATGTGTTCAGCTAGATTCAGTCAATAATACCTGAACCTTCCTACCGGATACTGTCTTTATGGTTGATACACAGTTATAAATTGGTAGATCAAATGAACAACTTCGATCTACATCAAAATCATATACTATAACCACTTCTTTTAGTTCTACATTTTCCATAGAATGAGTTTTTAATAAATGATTTAAATATAAAAGGTATTCTGGTAAAAACTCTTGAATTATTCCATGATTTAAATTTTCAGGTTTGATAGTACTTTCTAAAACATTGATTTCAATTTTTGGAACATCATGTGTTTTACTAGCGGTACCCAGATGATTAATAGTATAGTCCGTTTTCCACATGCTTAATGTACTTGAAAAGTGATGAGCAAGATTATGGGCGATAGACTTTAACGGCTTTAATGATGTCAAAACTTTTCTCCAATTCAGTTTGTCATATAACGTTTATCATGTGTAATATTTTTGCCATAGGGGAAAATATTGGTCTCCTCGTATTTGTTATGTATTTATACAAACTTAATAATTCACTTAAGGGCACCTCTAAAAACCCTAGCCATCCTCAGCGCTAGAGAGGAGTTCACAATCAAGGCGACCTTTTGAAGCCCTAGCTGTAGCTAAGGCGAGAAAGGACAACGCCGAGTGTGGATTCTTCTCTAGTGCCCGAAGGGAGGGATAAAAAGAGCGATCTCACACAAAACTTTTTATCCTCATAGCTACGGCTATGACTGACCAAAGGAAATGCCCTTGGGTGCAAAAAAGATTTTGCACGATCTCATCTCTTTTTCTTCCCTCTGAGGATTGTTAGGGTTTTTAGAGGTGCCCTTAACTAAATGTTCGTTTATATTTTAATTGCTCTTGAGATGTTAATCCATAAAAATCTAAATAGAGGTTTTTAAGTACAATTGGCAATATTTCCCAAGCCCATTCATTGTGTTGAAGATCTAAAAACTCAACGAATTCAGTATTGATTAATGCCTTTAAATTTCTATTTCCAGTCAAATAAGCTTTTTCAGCTAATTTATAACAAAGTTCGACTGTATTTTTATCTTTTGCTCCAACTGCATAATTAGTGAACTTTCTAAATTCATCTATCTCTAACGATAATATACCTTTTTGCTTATTGAT
>WGDB01000131.1 GCA_015493495.1 Helicobacteraceae bacterium
ATGTTCGATGGTGTTATTGAGATGATGAGGAGCGTGAGGTCTATAGTGACTTGGTCTGCTTATACAACCGCTTAGAACAAACATCCCAAAAGTAATCAGCAGTGCCCAGATAATCCATTTAAATTGATACATTTTAGATCCTTTACCTTTTTAACAGTATAAGACCTTAGCGTTGCAAAAACGTTGCAATTAACCGTGAAGCGGTTGTTTAATACTTTTTATTGGTATTGACCAAAAGATCTTTTTCATTAAGATCGCTTATGAGAGTTTTTAGGTTTTTCAGTGAAAACAGCTTCAGTGTGTCACTCTTCTCTTTTTTAAGTTCGTTGGAAAAGCCACTTTTGGAAAATATGACAAAGATGTCCGGGTCAAGTTCTGCTTTAGAGCACTGCTCTTTTAACTTGGCAAGTTCACTCTTTTTTGCTTTGGACTTGGAAAACTTACAGACTCCGGCCACGATCTTACCCGACTTGGTCTTGGCCAAAATATCAATCTCGCTGTTTTTGTCCCAGTAGGAGCCAATCTTTTCTATGGGGTCCTCTTTAAAGCTGTTTTTGAGCATCTCCATGACAAGTTGTGTATAGACCAGGTCAGAGAAGTCCTGTTTTATGTTCTCTAAACGTTTTTTCACCTCACTGTAGTCTCCATCTCTAATACCCTTGTAGTAAGGAGAGATCGAAGAGAACCAAAAACGTAAAAAAGGCAGAGAGATGTAAAACTTGTCAGAGACCTCTTCACGTTCATTGACCGGTTTGGCTTGAGAGCTGTCACGGATCAACAGGTCGTTCTCTACCAAAAAGTCTATAGAGGCTTCCCCATCTTCTCGTGAGACATTGGCACGTTTAAAGGCAGAGTGTTCACGTCTGTCTCCTATAGCGATCCCACTGAGTAGTGCATGATGGGTACGGTCACTTTGTGTGATCTTGGCAATATCACCATGAATATAACGGTAGTTTTTTAAGACCTTCTCTTCTATAAGTTCATCAAGAGGACGTGAAAGATCCACCTTCCATCCCATTCCACCAAAAACTGCAAAGTACTCTATAGCCTCTTCAAAGTCAGTGGCACCGTTTTGAAAACAGAAAGAGCGAAATTGTTCAAGTGTTGTTGGATGTTTAGCCATAATGATAGTACCTTTAAATTATTTGTGACATTATAACAACTCTTAGGATTTAAGCACAATTGATTTTGTAATCTAAGAAGAGGCTTTCTACTGGTATATGTAATTGCTTATGCAAATTGCGAATCATTTCAATAGTTAGTTTTCTTTTTCTATTTAGTACTTCAGAAACTCTTGACTTACTTCCTACAATTGCAACTAAATCTTTTTGTTTTAAACCTTCTTGTTCCATTCTAAATTTTATTGCTTCTATAGGATCAGGAGCATCGATCTTATAAAACTGCTCTTCATAAGCTTCAACTAATGTCGTCAAAATTTCCAACTCATCCATTTGAGGTGTATTTGGTTTGGAACTCATTAAACTTTCTATTCTGCTAAGCGCATCAATATAGTCTTGTTCTTTTTTAATTGGTTTGATATTCATTTTATAGGTCCTCCATGTTTACTTTGTCATATTGTTTATGTGTTCCAACAAATTTAACAAAAATAATCTTTGCATAATAATTAATACTGACAATCAATCTGTATTTATTGCCAGCAATATTAAAGACGACTTTCTCATTTCCAATGATACTTGCATTTCGATACATCTCTTTAACTTGATTAGGATTATCCCAATCAAGTTTTAAGACTTCGTTATACCAAGCTTCTAAAGCACTTTTACTATCTGAGTATTTCGATTGTTCGTAAAAGTCTTTAAGTGTCTTTTTTGATATTATTCTCATAAATATATTATAATTAAGTTCCCATTAATAGAACTTTAAAGAGTACTTCAGATAAGATATGATCTTTTAGATACAGTTACCCTGCACGCATCTTTAAAATAGCTGCGACATCGATCTCTTTTTCATAACGCACAAACTTGGGTTCTAACTGTTCTCTGGCATAAACAGTCATACGGTCCGCCAATTCATTGCCTTCCAAACCCGCATGTGCTTTAATGTGATCAAGCGCAACATCCTCTTTTATCTTGTTGTAGAGGGCGTAACAGAGTTGGATGATCTCCAAATTTTTAATAGCACCCCCTTTTTTAGTCCAACCCTTTTTCTCCCAGCCTTTAGCCCAGACCTTGACACAGTTTATGGAGTACATCGAATCACACTTTATCTCTGCTTTGTTACCCTCAGTACGTTCATGTTGGGCGATAAGCAGTGCTTCATACAGAGCGTTGAGCTCTGCTGTGTTGTTGGTACCCATAGGCTCATAAAGTCCATACCAAAGTTCAGCGACATAACCATCTCTATAGACCGCTACACCCGATCCTGAAGCACCAGGGTTAGGAGAGCAGCCCCCATCACAGTAGATCGTCACGTCACCATGCACCGCTTTTCGCGGTACATCTTTTTTACTGGCCGCTTCTACAGGAGGTGCTTTTCTAAAGCTTTGAAGTGCTTTATAGTTTTTAATGATCTTCTCTTGGTTTGCCTTTGTCTTAATGCCCTTGAGCAGAACAAACAACTCTGCACGAGCATCGGAGACAGTTCTTCCCAATGCCAATTCATACCAATTCTCCCGCTCAGAATGATCGATGTCAAGCAATGTCAGTTGTTTATCACTGATAAGTGAAGGATCATCCACTCCTAAAGCTAAAAACTCTTTGGTTACGTATTGCATCACGCTCCTTATATATAAAGGGCATCTCTAAAAGCCCTAAAATGAATTGTATCATATTGAGCCCATCTCAGAAGCTCCCTAAATGAAAATTTAAACTTTTACTGCATGACAATGCTACCACCCACTTCTCAAACTACTCTGCTAAAATCTCTCAAATCATAAAGGCAGTTTAACATGTTTGAACCTATCAACGCACTTGGTGGCCCATTAGAGCCCTGCAGTACCAAACCCAAAACAGGATTTTTCCGAGATGGCTCATGTCAGACAGGTCAAGAGAACCCTGGTGTACATGCTGTATGTATTTACGCTACTGAAGCGTTTTTGGCTTATTCAAAAGCAGCAGGCAACGATCTTTCAACACCTATGCCAAAATATAACTTTCCCGGGGTCAAGGCCGGCCAGAGTTGGTGTCTCTCCGGTCCCCGTTTTGTACAAGCGCTAAAAGATGGAGAAGCCCCTGGAATTTTCATACATTCAACACACCAAGCGATGTTACAACTCATAGACCTTGACACACTCAAGAAATACGCGCTAGACTTATAAAAAGGAAAAACATGTCAGATTACACATTAGTTCACAACAAAAAAGAGAACCAGTACGAGTATCACATTGAAGGCCACTTAGCCCAGCTTGTTTATGATGATCAAGATGGTGTTTTATACATTACCCATACGTTAGTACCAAAAGAGTTAGGAGGAAGAGGTATCGCAGGTGCGCTGACAAAAGATGCATTTGAAGATATTGAAAAATGCGGTCTGAAGGTGAAGCCTATGTGTTCATACACAGTTGCTTACTTAGAAAAACATCCCGAGTACAAGCGTCTTCTACCGTAATTTCTTAGAGTATAGATAGTTCTCAAAAAATGAGATGACCATGAAATAAACTTATAGATTTACCCAAGGAGATTTTCTTTGGTCTCATGCTTTTGCAGAGGAACAGTAAAGATATTATTTTTAAAAACAGCCCTCAAATATGAGAATATGCTCATATATAATTCAACATTAATTAAAGGCTCTTAGCGCCTTTTTCTGTCAGTACCAATGTAAACCCATCTTCTTGGGTTTCTAAGTATCCACCCGTCTTAAGATCATTCATAGCCGCTTCCAAGACATCATCTTGTTTTTTATCTATATTTTTGATGATATTTTTAAGCACATCCGTCTTGCTCATAACATGCCCTGCTTCAGCCTTTTGTCGTTTAAACCACAACATAAACATCTCTTTGACCTCTTCTTTATAAACTGTTTCCAAAGCACTCTTTTTAGACTTACGTCGTTTGATCTCTTGAGCCGAAAGCCCCGCTTTTTTCTTCGGTGCACCACGTCTGTTTTGTGATGATGGTCTGTTTTTAGTTGGTTTTATGGATTATCCTTCTTCTCTAGTCTCTAGAGTAGTCTTTTTATAGATGACATTATATCTTGAAGATTTGAAGCTTGGACACTTTTTTATCTCTTCTCAGTCAACACGTACTTCAAATCCGATGAGTGTGATGTCATCATTGTACTCTTCACCACTGCGATATGCTTCGAGTGCAGATACCAAATACTCTTTTTGTTCTTTAAACGATTTTGTATAACAGGAAAGGAGTATCTCTTTAAAACGCTTTTTACCCATCGGATATCCATGCTTTCCACCATTTTGATCAACAAAACCGTCGGTAGAGAGATAAAACTTCATATCATTTTGCAGTACAACCCTGTGATCTTCATAAGGCTGTTGCAGCTTGTTTTTTTGATATCCAATGGACTGGCGGTCTGCTTTTAAAGTATGCACCACTCCTTTATCCATATAAAAAAGCGGTATATTTGCACCGGCAAAGGTAAGAGCTCTTCCTGTCAGATCAATATGGACTACTGCCGCATCAAAGCCAACATCTGAGTGCATATCTTCTTGTTTTAAAAGCTGGTTGAATTCACGGTTCATAGATGAAAGGATCGATGCCGGGGTATCTGTTGCAGACTGGTACTTGGCCAGGATCTGCTCTTTTACCGCCTGTGCGAGCATGGTCACAAAAGCACCTGAAACACCGTGTCCCGTACAGTCTATGACAAAAAGAAGTGATTCTCCCTCAGAGACTTCATGAAAGAAGTAGATATCTCCCCCCACCGTATCTTTTGGGTGCCATATTATAAAAAAGTCCTGCAGGTAGCGGCGCATCTTTTTAGAAGCAGGAAGCAGTGCACTCTGGATAAGTGCAGCATAATTAATATTGTCCTGCATCTTTTGGTTGACTTCCGTAAGATTTCTAGTTCTTTCTGCCACTGTCTGCTCAAGCGCCTCATTAAGCTGTTGAAGCTCTGACGTTTTTTGTTTGACCAAAAAATTAAGACGTTTGTTCAACACAACAAATATGATGATAATGCCAAACAAAATGCCACTTACTATGAAGACAAGTTCCCAGTTTGTCTCTTTTCTGACTTTGACATGCATCCACTTTCTGTAAACAGCCGCACGTTCATCTTTTGTGATCTTGGTCAGGCCTTCGTCTATAACTTTTAATAAGTCTGGATCCAGTTGCTTTGAAATAGCGACTTTCAACGAAAAACTGTGATCAAGCTGTTTATATATTTTCAAGTCATCATATCCGAGTGCATTAATGTAATAGGCAGCTGTAACTCCGTTGATCCCGAAAAAATCGACATCTCCCTGTTTTACCGCTTGCATACCGGCTTCTGTGTTTTCCAGCTGGACAACTGCCGCATGGGGATACCGCTTTTGTATCCACTGCCCCAAAGTGGAACCGGAGACTACGCCTATAGTATGCTGAACGATCTCCTTTTCTGAAAGTACCGGTGTCTTTTTTTGAGAGACCAGAACAGCCGGATAACTATAGAGATCGTGTGATGTAAAATTGAGATACCCTCTGTTTTCCTTTGAAAAAGGTATGGCACTGAACATATCGGCCTTACCTGTTTTAACTGCCTCTACCGATGCCTTCCAGCTTTCAGTAGCCACGGGAGTAAAGCTCAAGCCCGTTTTTTTCGAAAGCAGAACAATAAGATCGGAAATGATCCCCATATGTGTATGGGTTGCTTTGTCCTGATATTCAAAAGGTTTCCAGTCAGGATCATACACATAAAGAAGATTTTTTTTCGAAAGAAAGCAGATGTTGTTGTAAAAATGCAAGGTGTCATCAAAGATCCAGTTTTTCTCGATCTTCTCAAGCTCTCCGATGCTCAGTTTTTTAAAACCTTTTTCAAAGACAGTTATATTCTTCTGTTTTGCAGAGATCGCACACACATCAGAAACGATTGAGTAACGATAAGTCTGCTGAATAAGGTGGTTGATCTTATGATCGATCGTAAAGTAGGTAATCGCAATAGCATCATCATATATAGCATCAACACCCTGCTCGATCAACGCCGCTACAAGATCACTGTAGGTATCATAAGAGATGATTTTAGCCTGTGGAAATTTTTGTTTGAGATCATCACGATAGTCATCTCCAATGATCCCGATACTTGCAGGATTTGTAGAGAAGCTTTTCAGCATAAAAAGTGCTGTTTTTGTTTTATAGTAGGCAGAACTTGCCTGCATCCATGTTTCATAAGGATCGGTTCCAAGAAAAAAATCTGTCTTGTTCTCTTTTACAAGTTGAAGTGCATCGTTCCAGTCCTTTGCTTTGACAAAGGTAACGCTATGACCGTTTTTATCTGCCCACAGTTTCCATATGTCAATAAAAAGCCCATGCGCTTGGTTATCTTTAAGAGTGTAGGAAAATGGTGCATAATCAGGGTCATAAGAGACCTTAAAGCTCTCTGCCTGCGCCATTGTGGTAAACAACACAAACAGAGAAAGAACAAACAGTTTGTATAGATTGATCACATTAAACTTTCAAGATCATATTTTTAGTTTGGCGCAGAGTTTGAAATGGTAGGTACCATCTTTTTTAGGCTCAAAAACATATTCAAATTCATCTGCTTTTTTTGCGATTTCCAAAAAACCAAGTCCACCACCTTTTTCATGAGCGTTCCTGCCATTTTTTCGTGCCACTTTGTAAAGCTGTTTGATCTCATCTTTTGAAGCATCTTTCAGAGGCAGTAATTTTGGTTCAAGTATCTCTTTCTCTTCTTTGGTAATGCTGTTTTGACTACAGACACTGTAGTGATCAGACTGCTTGAGCACATAAATAAGGTTAAGCGGATCAAAAACCTTTTGCTTGGTATAGTGCATCAGGTTCTGAGAGAGTTCTATAAAGATCACAAAGAGTTTGTTGGAAATACCTATCGGAATATCGGCCTCTTCGCTTTTTTGTTCAAGAGCCTCTGTCATACCTGCGATCAGAGCCTGGGTAAACAGGCCACCATATGCTAAAAAGATAACACCTTCTTCTTCAAGAAGTGCTTCGAGATTAGTGATCAGTGACATCGTTTTCCTTTAGTCGAAATATGAATTTTGCACCATCTTCCACATTTTCTACAGACATCTCTCCTTGAAACTTGTGTGCGATCTGCTGTACCATGTAGAGCCCGATACCTGTACCCTTGTCTCCTTTGCTCGTCACATGCATATCAAAGATCCTGTCGATTATATTTTCAGGGATGCCTCCTGCATTGTCAACTACCTCGATAGATTTGTTATCTCCCAAAATATTGATATAGAGCACTCTTTGCTCGACCGCGTTGTCATTGAAAGCATATTTTGTGTTACTGATGAGATTAAGAAGGATGTGTTTGAACTCATTGGAATTTCCATACAGATCAAAATCTTTTTTGACCTCAATAGAGGTTTTGATCCTGTTTTCCATAAGATCATCACGGATCAGGTCCATAACACTGTCAACAGATTCTTTAGCTGAAAAAGTCTCTGCTTCTGTCGCCGGTCTGAAAAAGCTCCTGAAGTTGTCAAGTGTATCTACCATATGATGTACCTGTTTCATCAACTCTTTGTTAAAATCAGCTATGATCTCTTGCGTTATGACCTCTTTTTTATTGGCTTTAAGCAGCAAAATATAGGTCTGCATGGAGATTAGGTTCAGAGGCTGTTTCCATTGATGCGCTACAGAATCGATCATCTCGGCAATAGCTGCCAAACGGGACTGCTCTATCAACAGTGTCTCCTGGGCTTTTCTCTTTGCCATCTCTTCTTGTACTTTTTTTTCCAAATGATCTTTGTACTCATCAAGCTCTTCATTCAGGTGCACAATAGCCATTTGCTGTCTGTCAGAATGGTCTATAATGCGCTGAAGTCTTTTCTCTTTTTGGGCAAACAGTTTTTCGATCTCTTTAGCAGTATTTTGGTAGATCGGATCATTACTCTCCGAGATTCTATGGAGAAGTTCCTGTAGCTCTTTTTTCTGCTTCATGATGCAGTCTGACCTGACTTTTCAACAAGGTTGATGTTCAAATCCTCAAAGTCCTCCATAAACTCTTCACCCGACTCAAGAGCACTTTCGTTTTCTTCATCATAGATCCAGTTGATCACGGTTTTGAACGCGTCACTGTTCTCTTCTAAAAGATCAAACAGATCATAAAAAAGCTTGGAGCTGCTGGAGTTAAAGTAGATGATCTCAAGATTGAGTGTCAGTGATGGATTAGAGGTGTTGTGATAATTTTCTATCCACTCTAAAACAGGGTTGTAAAATTCAAAAGTATTTTCAGGATAGGATTTTCCTCTGATCTCGATTTCACCCTTTTGAACGTCCATAGTAATAAGAGGAGTATACTTACTTGCTTCTATCTTCAGGTTTTCCATTGTAATTACAACTCCATTTACATTAATAATTTTAGTTTAACATAATCTAAACAGCTTGTGCTTAAAAACACTTATCGTGTAAATATATTACATTAACCGCTATAAAAAATCTATAAAAGTTATCATTATGATGCGACTGTCATCAACAGTACTATAACGGAAAAAAAGTGTATAGTTTTTACTGTTTCAAGACAAGACTATTTCTCTAATACGCCGAAAGTGTCTGATACTCATGCAGTGCGAAGTCGTCGGTCATACCGCTGATGTAGTCTGTGATGAGTCTGACTCTGTAGTACCACTCGAGCAGTTTGTATCGCTCTGTGTCCTTAGTATCTAACGCATTGACATCATTTTGGTACGCAGAGATCTGTTTGGAAGAGACCCTTTTGATGAGGCGCATGGAGAGAAAGCACGCTATGCGTTCATCATCCAACAAGTGTTTAAATTCCTCGGCGTCCAACTCCACCAAGGGTTTGTAGATATTAAGCAGGCCATTGATGATGGCATATCCCTGAAGTTCAAGTTCCTGGACTTCTCTGTTTTCGTAGATGTGTTTGGCCGAGATGTTCTGCAGTATCTCAACCGCTTTGTAATACTTGCTCTCTTTGTCGTACTCAAGCAGTGCTGCATTGAAGTTGCCGTTGAAGACAGCTTCATGGTTCTCCACATAGATGTCAACGACATGAAAGACCAGAGAGGTAACCAGCTTGGCACGTACAAGGGTAAAGAACATACTGAACTGGTAAGGCTCTTCGTTCTCCTTGGCCTGTTTGTATCGTGCTTCGATGACCTCCAGAAGGTAGGTCTCACCCTCTTTTTCACACGCATTTTTTATAAGGTTGTAGACCTCGTCGAGAGAGAGTATGCCTTTTTCTACCGAGTCTTCAAGGTCGGCGGTCAGGTAGGAGATGTCATCCGCCGCTTCCATAATGTAGGTGATGGGAAAACGGTGACCGGGCTGGACCTCCAGAGTTTTCTGGATCTCTTCTATAAACACCTTCTCACTATAGTAGAATCCGGGCTTTTTTTTGAGGTAATTCAGACTTTTGTCATCAGTTTTCTCCTCAAACGCACCTCTGGTATATTTCAGTACCGAGAGTATCTGTGTGTAGGAGAGGTTGAGCCGCTGCAGTTTCGTGATGACCCTAATGGCCTGTGCATTACCGTCATAGTTACAGATGTCTTTGGCGAGAGTCGCTTTAAGCTCCTCGACCTCCACTGATGTTGCTGTAAAACGCTCAAGGATCGGCACGGCGTTGTTGTGCATCCATTTGTTGATGGTCTGTTCGGCAAAGTGTCCAAATGGCGGGTTACCAATGTCATGCAGCAGGCTCGTCATCTCCGCTGTCGAGACAAAGGCATTTTCAAGTTCATCAAGCCTGTACTTGTCGAGTCCCTCTTCTTTTAACTTCCCTAAAATGGTCTTGGCGATAAACCGCGCCGTCTGCCCGACTTCGAGTGAATGGGTCAGTCGGGTACGGATGGAGGCATTAAGCTCAAGCGCAAAGACCTGTGTACGTTTCTGCAACCGCCGAAACGCCGGCGCTGACAAGATCCGACCACGGTCACTCTCTATGGAGTAGTCAAGGTTCGCTATGGGATAAAACGCCCTGTCCGTGGTGAGTTTTTTACTGTAATCAATCATTTAGAACCTTTATCGCTTAACTTTCTAATCTTTCCACTTCTTATCTCTTGACTAAGTAAACTCTTTTAACCGTTTTCTCTTTTTCGAAGATCTTCCGCTATTTTACGTGTCTCCTGCAGGTTTTGCAGCAGTTCATCATAAAGCTTGAAAAAAGTGTCATCCCATGTCAGTTTTCCATCTTCATCTACCATAGTGTTTTGAAGATGGTTAAGTGCTGTCTCTATCTGCATCAGGGCTACTGCCGGGTTTTTGTTCATGTCTTATGCTCCATTGTGTAGTTAAAGGTATCTTTCAATATCAAGAGAACCATGAAATACACCAAGTACATCAATATTTTTATCATCTTTGACTAAATATGCAATTCTATAGTGTCCATAAAGCAAAACTCTTATCTCGAGTTTTTCATCATTTTGATACAGGTATCCCATTTTTGGAAAAGAAGAGAGAATCTGAGTTTTATTGAAAATCTCATTTATAACGCGGGAAGCTACTTTTTTATTATCTTGTGCAATATACGAATGAATATCTTTTAACCAAACTTGAGCTTCATCCGTCCAGTGTATTTCTACCACTGTTTTAGTCTATGTTTCATCTCATCATTTGAAATGGTTTTTCCATTTTTTGAATCATTCAATCCACGTTCAATCATTCTGTCAAATGCCAGTTCTTTTAATATTTCGTCATAAGAACTGTCTTCTGGTAAAGAGTCAATAACGTTTTTTGCATTAATTTTAGGTGCTGTCATACTGATAACCTCAAAATATTTTATTACTAAATTATAGCAGAATTTAATTTCGTATTATGCGAACAGAGTCAGTCGCCACCAACAACTCTCTGCTTCTTAATGATCCTGTTAATATAAGCCTGAGAGAAGTCCAACACTTTCGCTATCTCATATTGCGAGTACCCAAGCTCATAAGCTTTTAAGACCATCTTGTTTCGTTTTGCTATATTGTCTATATTTGCAAACATCTTAGTAAGTTTTTTAAAGTCAAGTTTTTTATCTTTGATCGATGTCACGACAAGGTTAGATGCTTTTTTGATCTCATCCAGCAAGTGTTCATCTACGCTACACTGTAGGAACTCTTTTCGTTCCTCTTTTGTTTTAAATGCATCAAAGATAAATGCGTTTTTTAAACATGCTATAGGTTCTGTCTCTTCTACAAATGATCGGTATGAGCTATATTGGTATTCACCCAACTGCTTAACCATCTTCGCTTTTAGTGGGTTGTTTTCTATATAGCCTACCAATGTATACAGATAAGCTTCATCGGTCACAAACCAAGATCTAAACCGCCCTTGCCAGAGATGACCGGAGCGTTTGTACTTTTTATTGAAATAGATAGCGTATGAGGCGTTAAGGTGTTTCATAAAGCGAGAGAGGTTTTCATCTTTAGTCTCTATAAGCAAGTGGTAATGGTTACTCATCAAGACATAAGCATGCAGTTGAACCTTATACAGTTGGCAGCCTGTACAGAGTATCTCCAAGAACGTCTCATGA
>WGDB01000132.1 GCA_015493495.1 Helicobacteraceae bacterium
ATACGGAGATCATTTTAGAAGATGTGCGCTACGACTCAAAGATCTCAGAGCAGTACTTTCGTAAAAGTGCACTCAAAAGGTTCTCACGCTAATGTTTTCACTGGCACTTAAAAACATACTCTTTTACAGAGGGCGCTCTATTACGACCTTTGTCCTGACCTTTTTCTCTGCTTTGATGTTTATCGTTTATGTGGCACTGATGGATGGTTCTCATGGGTCTATGCTTAAAAATGCGCTGAAGGTCTATACGGGTGCTATTGAGATCTATAAAAAAGGGTACAGAGAAGAGGGCGGTAATGACTACCTCATAGAAGATGTGGCCAGTGTCGAGAAGGTACTCTCAAAAATAGAGGGTATCAGTGACTACACCTCTCGTTATGAGACCTACGGGCTGCTTTCGTCCAAGGATCGCTCAACAGCCGCTATGGTCGCAGGGATAGACCCTCAAAAAGAGCGTAAGCTGAGTGAACTCTACAGTACCCTTGTCTCCGGAGAGTATTTGAGTGAAAATTCTGGAAACTGTCTCTATGCGGGTGTGGACTTAGTGAAAAAACTACAGGTCAAACTGGGTGATGAGGTGAGTTTTGTGGGAAGTGCCAGCGACAACTCTTTTGCAGCAGACCTCTTTAAACTTTGCGGGACATTTAGAACCGGTGCTTTTGAGTTTGATTCCACGGCGGCATTTTTAAGTCGCAGCTATTTTGATGAACTGATGTATGCCAAAAACAAGGCATCTTACATTAATATCAGGCTTGATGATCTGGAGAGAGTTGATGAAGTTAACCAGAAGATCATAAAGCAGTTGGATCCGCAGTATGAGAGTGTGACATGGAAGGTGCTGATGAAGTCCATGGTGCAGGCGATGCAGGTAGACAGCATTTTTGGCTACATCTCCATAGTGCTCTTTTTTGTAGTGATCTTTTTTGTCATCATGATCTTTGGCTTTATCAATGTCAGCTCAAGAGTCAGAGAGTTTGGAACACTGCGCTCCATAGGACTGACAAGAGGTAAAATCCGTCTGCTGCTTTTTAACGAGATCTTCATCCTCTCTACAGCTGCTATCTTACTTGCAACACCTATAGGTGCATACATTGCCTACTACTTCAGTCTGCACCCTTTTATCATGGAAGGTATCAGTGAGACCTATAAAGATTATGGCGTGGTCTCGGACGAGATCCCGCTTGCGTTTAACCTGTTCACCATCAGTTGGAATGTCGCTGTGATCTACCTGCTGAATTTTTTAAGTATTATCTACCCTATACGCTATATAAACTCTTTTAAACCAGTAGAAGCGAGCCATCATGTTTAGACTGATCTTGAAACTGGCCTGGAAAAATGCTTTTTTACGGCTCTCACGTACACTTCTGGTAGTGATCATGATCGCAGTGAGTATGAGCATGATGTTGAGCATTCAGGGGATCTACGATGGTATGACCTCCAACCTCATAGACAAGACCAAACGCAGTGACTGTGGAGAGATCAGTCTCTACAACCCTAGCTACAGACTGAACAAAAATCTAGACAATGTCATTAAAGATGCTAAGGGCATAGAGGCGTCACTGAAAAAGCGTCCGGACGTTCAAGCCGTTGTACGTCGTCTGAGTGTGGATGGACTGAGCGCTACGGCGCGTAAGTCTGCTTTTTCTTCGGTGGTGGGTATAAAACTGGATGAGGAGATTACGTTTGGCCGTTTTGATCAGTTCTTGGTCGATGGTAAGCTTGAATTGGGAACAAGAGGGGCACTCATAGGAAAAGAGTTGGCCAAGACCTTGAAAGTGCATGTCGGCTCCAAAGTGATCTTCTCAACCCAGGACTCCAGTGGTGAAATCAACGCGATGGCGCTAAAGATCAGAGGCATCATGCAGACAAGTAATGTGGTGCTAGATCGTTCAGCACTCTATGTTGAGAGAAAACATCTTGAGCATTTTTTAGGGGTCAGTGACACGGTAGCGACCCAGATCGCTATTAGAACGGGGTCTTCAACACTACAGGCCACCCTGCAAAAAGCATATCCACAACTGAGCGTAATGAACTTTTTGGAGCTAAACCCTATGCTCAAGCAGATGCAGGATATGATGCATATCTTTAACAGTATCACCTTTTTTATCGTCATTTTAGTGGTGTTCATCGGGATCTTAGGTG
>WGDB01000133.1 GCA_015493495.1 Helicobacteraceae bacterium
CTTTACGTTTGATCGCATCGACCAAGACCACACGGCTATCATCAATAAGTTGATAAAGGTCTTTGTCATGAGAGACAACACGTACCGTATACCCTTTTTTCTTCGCCTCTATAGTCAATGAAGCGATGACATCATCGGCCTCAAAACCTGGCATGGCGATGGAATGAAAGCCCATCTTTTTGATCCACTCTATAGCGATAGGCAGTTGCATGGTCAGCTCTTCAGGCGGTGCCGAACGGTTGGCCTTATAGTTAGGGTCTATCTCATTTCTAAAGGTAGGTCCTTTTGAGTCGAGAGCGAAAACTAAATAGTCTGTGGTATGCTCTTTTTCAAGACGCTCTATTAAGTGTGTAAAACCCGTTAAGAGACCTGTAGGAAAGCCATTTTTGTTGGTCAGTGGTGGCAGGGCATAAAAACTTCTGAAAAAGAAGCCAAAAGTATCGATAATGGTTATGGTCTTAGACATAAAAAACCTTCTAAAATAGTAATGCTATTTTAGCCAAGTAAGCTTATGCATGGCTCTTTTTTTCACGCTTATGAAACAAAAGGGTGATGGCTACAATAAGAAGAAGAGAGAGTCCAATAATAGAGAAGAACTCACGAATACCAACCCTGCTCACAAGAGGATGAAACAGCAGTGGTGACGTAAACTGTCCTAAAAAGAGCGCACTTGTGATGTAACCTGAGGACTTGATCCGTTTGCTATGATGTGCCTTGCTCAACATCCATGCCATGATCGTGGTCATCAGAACACCCCCACCAAAGCCCATGATCGGTGAAGTCAAGAAGAAATAGTTTATGTTTTCTACCAGTGAGATCAAGATAAAACCAACACCGATGATCAAAAGACCAAGCGCATAGATGACCTTGAAACTGAAATGTTCTTTGAATTTGGAAAAGCTCATAGCACCAAGAGCATTGGCCATAAATGCTACAGCAATAATAGCACCTGTCTTCGTCCCACTTGCCCCAAAATTTTCGATGATAAAAAAAGGCATCTGAGTTGGTAAGATATAGAAGATCAACATCAAGAAAAAGGCCAAGAAGTAGATGCCTAGGAGGTTAGTCTCTACCTCAGCGAAAGCCTCGACTTTTTTACTGTGATCTGGTTCTCGTAAGAAGAGGATGACCAAAGGAACAAATACTAAACCTATGAGATAGATACCAAAAGGATAGCGCCAGTTCATGTCACTCAAATAACCACCACCCATCAAGAAGATGATACCACCTACCGAGGTAAAGGCACTTTGAAGTCCCATGTACTTATGACGTTCTCTATCTGCAAAGTAGTCTCCCACCAAAGAGGTAGAGACGATCATCAACATAGCGATCGCGACACCAAAAAGTGCACGAGAGAGTAACAAAGACTCTATACTTTGTAAGTAGAGTCCTGCTGTTCCAAAGAGTGTAAAAAGTAAAAGCCCTGTTACAACAGAGTACTTTCTCTTGACACCTTGTAAGAGATGCCCTAAAAAAGGTGCTAAAAAGGCGATGGAGAGTGAAGGCAAGGTGATCATGAGTCGTGAGTAGAGTTCCATATCTTCAACATTTGGAAAATAGTTTTTGAGATGGGGCAGAGAGGTAATAATGGCAACATTGGACATCACCGTTACCATGGAGAGCAGTAACAGCGTGATTTTAGTTGCTTTGGAGATTTGCATAATACGTTCTTAGGAGTAAATTTCCGCTATTGTACCCCTTAATTATTAATCAAAAATCTTTGAGTAACTGTGGCAGTACGGTACTTTTCCATGACGTTTGTAGTAATCCTGATGATATCCTTCCGCTGCGTAAAACGCTGATGTTTTTTGTACCTTTGTAGCCACCTTGTAACCTTTTTCTCTCAATTGAGAAATGAGGCTTTGTGCCATTTTATACTCATCAGTATTACTGTAGAAGACAACCGAAAGGTATTGTGACCCAATGTCTGGTCCCTGCCCATTTCTCTGTGTAAAATCATGGATCTCAAAAAAGTTTTTAGCCAAAGTCTCATAACTTATCTTAGCAGGATCGTAAACAACTTCAACCGTCTCTACATGTCCTGTGTCCGTATAAGAGACATCTTTGTACGAAGGGTTTTTCGTATGACCACCCATAAACCCTGAGACCACATCTTTAACCCCGTCAAGCTTTTCCAAGTGGTACTCGACACCCCAGAAACACCCACCTGCAAAGTAAGCCTTCTTCATTGTGTTCTCTTGTGCTACAAGTGTTGTGCCCAGTAGTAGTGCTAACACCAACAGTATCTTTTTCATATTATCTCCTTCGTATTTTCACCATTTTATGCTTTTGTCATAAACAGTTCATAAACTATTACGCTAAAATCACTTTATGAAAAAAACTATCTTAATTACAGGGTGTTCTAGCGGTATTGGTTATGAGACTGCTAAGTACCTCCATCAGCATGGCTATGAGGTCTTTGCTACTGCGAGAAAAGAAGAGGACGTCATACGTCTTAGAGAAGAAGGACTTCATTCCCTACAACTTGATGTCACCGATACTGCTTCTATAGAGAAGGCACTCTCTTCTGTTTTAGAGCAGACAGGGGGCACACTCTACGCTCTCTTTAACAATGCCGGTTACGGTCAACCCGGAGCCTTAGAAGATGTACCCAGTGAAGCCTTGCGCGAGCAGTTAGAGACCAATGTCATCGGTCTGCATGAGATGACCAGACGGATCATCCCCATTATGCGCAGACAAGGTTATGGTCGTATTATCCAACACTCTTCTATACTCGGGATTATCTCTCTACGTTTTCGAGGTGCCTACAATGCCAGTAAATATGCCATAGAAGGTCTATGTGACACACTGCGGCTTGAACTTGATGGCAGTAATATTTATGTCGTCACTATGAATACTGGTCCCATACACTCTAAGTTCAGAGACAACGCAACAAAAAAGTTGTTGCAATATGTTGACCTTGACAAAAGTGTCTTTACTAAAGAGTACAATGAAGAAGTACTGGAACGCAAAGAGAAAAAAAGTGAAAGCGACCCTTTTACCAAAGAGCCTATAGAGGTCATAGATAAGGTCATCTTGGCCTTAGAAAAAAAGCGCCCTGCTCCACGTTACTATGTCACAACGGCAACACACCTGCTGGGTAACTTAAAACGCATCTTGCCTACTGCATGGTTAGACAAGATCTTGTTAAAGATCTAAAGATGCACCAGATCAGTGACGAGGTGCTCGCAGAAGATTTTCTTTTTGAAGTCGAGATCGCAACACCCCTGCTCCCCTCTCCCTATGCGAAGTTCCCTTATCTGGTTATAGAGAACTTTATGGATGATGCGACCTGCAGAGAGATCATAGACCAGGTACAAGCCATTCAAAATGGCAGTGATGCCAAACTCAGAAGTGCTACCCACACGGACAACCAAAAGATAAGAAAGACCAAGATCCACACCCTATCTTCTTACCATCAAGACCTTTACGACAAAGCCTTTGACACTATACGTGAAAAGATAGAACACTTTTTTACACTATCTTTGACACAAGCGACCAAGACTCAGGTGCTAGAGTACACGGCAGGTTCATTTTACAAACCCCATTCTGATGACTCCAGTGTCTTAGTAGACAAGTCCAAAAATATCATTGGCTTCAAACAAGTCGCACCTACCCGAAAGATCACCACACTCTTGTTTGTCAGTGAACACTGTGAAAAAGACCCAGATACCTATCAATTTTGTGGTGGTGAACTCTCCTTTAGCTACTTTACAAACACTCAAGGTGAAGCGTTGATCATAAAACCCAAAATGGGAAGTATGATCATTTTTGGAAGTAACCCATTTTATACACATGAAGTCAAAGAGGTCACTGATGGCTTCCGGGTTACTGTTGCCCAGTGGCATGATGGGATTTTGGCAACAAACAACCTCTAAAACACTTCAAGATCCATCTTATTATTTATCTTTTTTCATAGAAGTTCTTGATGGCGCTCGCGACCCGTTGTCTCATCCTTGTCGTGCTCTTCACAGAAGTGGTCATTTTTATAAAATAGTAAATAGGTCGATGGCAGGATCAACAGTGTCAAAAGTGTTGAACTGATGATACCACCAGTAATAACAACTGAAAGTGGGTACTGAATCTCTGAACCCACACCTGTTGCATAAAGCAGTGGCAAGATACCAAAGAGTGTGGTAAATGCTGTCATCAGTACGGGACGCAGACGAAGAAGTGTCGCGTCTTTGAGCAAGATCTTCAATCCCACGTGTGGAAACTTCTCTCTTAACTCATCAATGAAACTGACCAAGACAATACCGTTTAAAATCGCAATCGCGAAGATGGCTAGGAACCCGATGATTGCAGAAACTGAAAGATAAATACCGCTAATCAACAGCGCGATAATCCCACCGATAAAGCCAAACGGAACATTTAACAAGATCAACATCGCTTTTGAAAGTGAATTAAATGCCGTGTAGAGTAATAAGATGACTAAGAAGATAGTAATTGGGATGATGACCATAAGCTTCTGCGTCGCCTCTTTCATATTTTTAAAGTCACCTGCCCAGCCGATGTAGTAACCATCAGGAATGTTGACCTTCTCCTTGATGATCTGGTCTGCTTCAGCGACAAACGACGCCACGTCACGTCCATCGACATCCATAGAGAGCACCATGTAACGACTCAAGTTCTCACGTTTGATAAACGATGCACCCTGCTGGATGCTAATGTCACAGATCTGATCTAATCGTACCAAGGCACCATTTTGTGCGCGCATGGTGACATTTTTAACAGCTTCTATATCTTTTTTAGCCCCTTTTATCTTAGGGACTATGCCAAAACGACGGATCCCCTCTATTTTTTCACTGACAGGCTCTTCACCAATACCATTACGAATCACATCCATTACTTCATCCACACTGATGCCGTAACGTGCAAGAGCAAGGTAGTCTGGCTCTATTTTAATCTGTGCCTGACCGAGTTGAACTTCCAATTCCATCTCACCAAGTCCATCAACACCTCTCAATTTGGACTGGATCTCTTTTGCAATAGTGTCAAGAACCTTTTGGTCATCACCATAGATCTTGACCGCAAGTTCAGCTTTAACACCTTCTAACAGCTCTTCAATACGCATGGCAATAGGTTGTGTCGGGATGAACTGAACATATTCAAAGTGCTCTTTAAGGTCATCATTCATTCTTTCAGTCAGTGCAGGAAGATCTTCTATACCTGGCTTTAGCGTCAGCAGCACTTCCATATAGTTGGCCTGTGCTGTCTCACCTTTTTCACTTCTTCCTATCATAGAGAGAACAGCTTCAACATCGTCAGGGTACTGCGCTAAGATGTATTTTTCTATCTTTGCTGCAGTCTCGGTAGAGTGTTCAAGTCCGGTACCTGGTATAGAGATAGCACGGTACATAATAGACTCTTCATTAAGCTCAGGCATAAACTCACGCCCTTGAAGGGTTAATATGTAAGCCATGACTACAAAGAGTATGGATACTGCTCCCAAAAGTACTTTGGCATGGTTTAATGCAAACTTTAGCATCGGGGTATAGCCCTTTTTGATCTGCCTCATGACCGCATTTTCACTGGACTTTGAAGGCTTTAACAGTAAAAAGGTCAAAACAGGGACTAAGACTAAGGCCACAAGAAGTGAACCCAACATAACAAAGACAATGTTGATCGCCATAGGGCCATAAAGCTTTCCAGCCAAACCATCAAGGCTTAGCAGCGGAATAAAAACAGCAGCAATAATGAGTACTGCAAAGGTCACCGGTGTTGCGACCTCTTTTGCCGCATCACCTATGACTTGCATTCTATCAGCATCGGGTTCATCATGGAGTTTTCTAAAAGAGTTCTCAACGATGACAATAGTGCCATCCACGATCATTCCCACAGCAATAGCAAGACCACTCAGACTCATAAGGTTGGCACTGATGTTGTAGTAATCCATCAACAAAAAGGCGATAAGCAGAGAGAGTGGTAAAGAGATAATAACGATAAAGGCAGAACGCAGTTCAAAGAGAAACAAGAACAAGACGATCGCTACTAAAATAACACCACTTAAAAGTGCAGAGGTCATGGTATTGACCGCTTTGTGTGTGATCTCGGTTCTGTCATAAATGGTTTTGATGACTACGCCTTTAGGTAAGGCCGCATTCACTGTTGGTACTTTTTCTAAGACACGTTCGACTACCTTAGCTGCATTGGTAGCGGTTCTTTGAAGAACCATTCCCATGACAGCCTCTTCACCACTAATACTCACCGCACCAAAACGTGGTGCACTGCCGGCTTCAACAGTCGCCACATCTCTAATAGTAACAGACTGACCTGCACTCGACTTCACAACCGTGTTACGAATGTCATCTAATGTTTTGTAAAGACCCGCTCCACGAATAAGGTACTGTTCTCGGTTAAACTCTAAGTATTGACCCCCTGCGGCTTGATTACTCTTTTGAAGAGCATCCACGATATCGGCATAAGTGACACCAATATCTTGAAGTTTTTTAGTGTCGATAAGCACGTTGTACTGCTTCTCATCACCACCCCAACCGATAACCTCTTCTACTCCAGGAACAGATTTGAAAAGAGGTGTGACGATGTATTCTTGCATCTCTTTGATCTCACGGAGTGTATACTTTCCGGTGGTATCTTTGACCTCATACCAAAAGACCTGTCCTAGACCCGTAGTGTTTGGCCCAAGTACAGGTTTACCCCAACCCTCAGGGATGTCAACACCATTAAGGCGTTCACTCACCAATTGGCGAAGGAAATAGATATCCATGTCGTCTTCGAAGAAGATCGAGACATAAGAGAGACCAAACACGGAGTTAGACATAATGAGTTTAACACCCGCCATACCTGAGACCACGGACTCTATGGGGTAGGTGATGAGTTTTTCTATATCTTCAGCCGAGTTTCCCGGGCTTTCAGTGTAGATGACCACTTGCTTGGGTGTGATGTCAGGAAAAGCATCGACAGGGATCTCCTGATAAGCTTTGAATCCAAAGGCGGAGATGGCCAAAAAGAGGACAATAACTAAGAGTTTGTATTTGAGCGAAAGCTCTATGATTTTACTAAGCATCTTAGTCTCCATCGCCTATGGTAGATTTTAGAAGCATTGATTTTACATAGTATGACTTACCACTCACATACGCTTCACCAACCTCAAGACCATTAACGCCAACAAAGAGCTCATCTTGGGCTATTATCTCAACAACACGCGCTTCGTAAGGTACTTGCTGCTCTTCGTCATCTTCATCAGCGCTGTTTGTTTCATCTTTTTCATCAACTTGTTCCTCTTCTTGTTCTATCTCTACAGGAACAAAGATAACCCATTCATTGTTATAAAAAGAGAGCGCTGACTTCTCTACAGCGACATGACTTTCTGTGGCGTCAAAGTAGAGGGTAGCTCCGAGATAAGCATTAATGAAAGGCTCCTGTTTTTTGTCAGCCATAGCAGAGAGAACAATGATACGTTGGGTAGTAGTGTCCACTTCTGGCATGATTTGTGTTACATAGGTCACGATCTTTTGTTTGGCATAATCCACCACAACCTTTTGTCCCACTTTAACCTTCTCAGCATACTCTAACGGCAGATAAGACTGTATGTAAGAGTCACTGCGCTTCACGATAGTCACAATAGGAGTCTCTTCGTTAATAACAGAGTGCAACGGTTGTAATATCTCTGCAACCTTACCATCACTGTGCGCATACAAGATGTAGTCTGC
>WGDB01000134.1 GCA_015493495.1 Helicobacteraceae bacterium
CTGCCCAGGCGATCGCCCTCGAAGATGCAAAACTTTTCGAGATCTCACGAGATACATTAATGCAACTTGAAGAGCGTGCTCAAGCGAAACTTGCGCTGGCCCTTTTGTTAGAGATCGGTGTGACGTTGAGTACAGAACTGAGACGTTCTGCTGCAGATATACAGCGTTTGGAGCAGTGGTAACCCCAAATCTTGACATAGAAAACAGAATCACTCATCACGATCATTGCAACTAGGCGATTACAATATGTTCTATGTCCAGATTTGGGGTAATATTCAAGAAACCTTAATATTTTGATTATTATAATATAAATATATCTAACTTAAAGGAGTTTTTATGATTTCTAGTCTATTCAAAATTTTAGGTGTTTTTAGTCTGGCACTTTTATTGACTTCATGCAGTGAGACTGATGACACTGACACAGGATCCAGCAGCACAGATTTTACTACTGTTAAATACGATTATCAATGGCCTTCAAGCTCTTCACTCGATGGATACAAGATCAGAATGACTGATACTACTTTTGTAAAAAAAGATCGTCCATTTCTAGAATTTTTACAAGAAAGTACCTCACACGCTTTTGTTTATGACTTTATGCAATATCCAGGAAGTAGCCAATATGAACTATATGGGTATGAACAAGACAACCCTAAATACAGATCTAACTTTTATACAGCATCAATAGGTACCCTTGAGGATAATACTGAAATCATGACTTTCACAACATACTATTACTATAAAGATGTAAGTGGTGTTGATATTGAAGGAAGCGATAGTTATGAACTTTACCCAACTTCAGCAACAGGAGGGACTTATATGTGTTGGGGTGAGTATCCTATTGGAACCCACCTTTATGATGCAAAAACTGGTGTCTATGAGTTCGTTGTAGATCCGACCATACATTAATGTGGCCTCCCATACTGGGGGCTCTCATCTGTATATGTTTTTCATCAACTGCTCAGGAAGCAGTCCAAGAGACTCCTCTACCCGCTTTGTATTACCATGGGTGATAAAGGCATCTTCATACTCAAAGCTTGCCACTTCTATATCCGTGATCTTCTCTTGTGCTAAAAATTCCAAGATCGCTGAACCTACACCACCCATCTTTGCACTGTCACTGAAGATATACCAGCGACTGTGCTTCTTGGCGAGATTTCTCAACATCTCTTCATCGAGTGGCTTCACAAAACGAAGATCCAGCAGTGCCACCTCTTCATCCATAAGTGTTCTTGTCTGTGCTGCACGTCCTACCCCATTACCGTAACCTATAAAAAGGATCTCACTCTCTACATCAAAAAGAAGCTGAGACTGACCCTCTACAAAAGGTGTCGACTCTGGAAGATCGGCCTCAAAAAAGGCACCTCTCGGATAACGCAGAGAGAGTGGATGTCCAAAGCCTGCCGCAAAGGCGATCGCCTGATGGAATGACCTCTCATCTCTTGGTGCACAGAGTCGCATGTTGGGGATAGCGCGCATGAAACTGACATCGAAGGCACCCTGATGGGTTTCACCGTCTTCACCTACCGTACCGGCTCTGTCCATGGCGAAGACCACAGGAAGGTCCATCAGACAGACATCATGGATGACCTGATCGTAACCGCGCTGCATAAAGGTGGAGTAGATGGTACAAAAAGGTTTGAACCCCTCTGCTGCCAAAGCGCCCATAGAGGTAACGGCATGCTGTTCAGCGATCGCCGCATCCCAAAAACGGTCAGGGTACTTCTCTAATAACGGTGTTAAACCTGTACCACCGGGCATCGCAGCCGTAACACCCACAACTTTGTCATCTCTTTCACACAAAGCCAACATCGCTTCAGTATAGATCTGAGTTGCTGATTTTGCTCCAGATTTTGGTGCAGACGAGCCACTTTCACGATCAAATGGTCCTACGCCGTGCCACTTCTCATGTTGGCCTTCAGCGATCTTGTAACCCTTACCTTTGACAGTCTGTGCATGAATGATCACCGGTTTACCCAATGCCTTCGCTTTTTCAAAAGTCTCGATCAAGACCTCAAGATTATGACCGTCAACCGGACCAATATACTCTATACCTAACTCTTCAAACAAGATCCCAGGAGTAATCAGTTTGAAAGACTCCTCAAAACGCTTGGCCATATAGTGGGCACCC
>WGDB01000135.1 GCA_015493495.1 Helicobacteraceae bacterium
AGTGAAGAGCAGATCTCTAATCCTCGTACGGGTATTAGTTTTGGCTCGACTATGGGTTCTGACGCAGCACTTTTTGACTCTATTGGTACCATTGCTAAAGAGAAGACCTTTATTGGTCAAAACTCTATGAGCTTTTTGCAGTTTATGAGTCACACAGTTGCAGCAAATATCGCGGCAATGTTTAAAATACGTGGGCGTAATATTCCTGCATGTTCAGCTTGTACTTCGTCATCAATGGCGATCGGTATCGGTTATGAGAGCATAAAGTATGGCATGAGTGAGATGATGTTTGTAGGGGGCTCAGAAGAGGCACACCCTTACAATGCCGGTATCTTCGAGATCATGGCAGCAACATCAACACGTTACAATGATACACCAGACCAGACACCACGTCCTTTTGACACAGAGCGTGATGGCTTGGTGACAGCAGAAGGTGCAGGTACCTTGGTTTTAGAAGAGTATGAGTCTGCTAAAGCACGTGGTGCTAAGATCTATGCAGAGGTCATCGGGTATGCAACCTCGTGTGATGGCGAGCATATTACGACCCCTTCGAGTGAGGGGATGGAACAGGTCATGCGTTTGGCTCTTGAGGATGCACAGATCACACCTGACAAAGTAGGCTATGTTAATGCTCATGCCACTTCGACACCTAAGGGTGATATTGCTGAGTCTCATGCTACCTACGCGGTCTTTGGCGATAAAACACCGGTGAGTAGTACTAAAGGTTATATGGGGCATATCTTAGGTGGTTGTGGTGTTGTTGAGTCCGTCATCGGGCTTATCAGTCTGAAAACAGGACTGCTGCCAGCTAACAAAAATCTTGTTAAAGTTGATGACACTTGTGCGCCCCTTGACTATCTTTTTGAACACCGTTATGGTAATCATGATATAGTTATGAATAATAATTTTGCATTTGGCGGGATCAACACCTCGCTAATCTTTAAAAAAATAGAGGAATAGTAATGACTGAAGCGTTAGTACGTGACACACTAAAAGAAGTTTTGATCGAAGAGTTTGAAGTTGAAGAAGATGAGATCGTAGAGGGTGCAAACTTTTTTCAGGACCTGGACATGGACTCTCTTGACGCTATTGACTTGATCGTGATGATGGACAAAAAACTTAACATTGACCTCAAAGCAGAAGATGCACAGAAAATTCGTACTATTGACGAGTTTGTTGCATTGATCATGACAAGAGCTTAATTCTTAGATGTTAGTAACCCTACTCTATGTCCTTTTCATAGTAGTAGGTCTACGTTTTTTTGAACCTCATGTTGTGGGTGTGACCCTTTTTGCAATTGCCGCGCCTTGGACAGTTTACGAACTTGTTAAAAATCGGTTTAAAAATGTTTTAGTCCCACTTGCGGCAACAACTGTGGGGTTCTTAGTCTGGTATATGGACTCCGTAATGGTCTTCAAGGTTCTACCGGTACTTATCACCTCACTCTTTTTGGTAAAGTTTTTGGAAGCGGTAATCTTTAAGAGACCATTTTTGGCTAAAATGGTGCAAAAGACGCCCAAGGTAGTTTGGAGTGAAGAGAAGCTCTCTTTCATAGACAGTGCTCATATGTACTGGCTTGTTGTGACAACGATCAACATGGTCTTACAGATCGGAGTCCTTTTTGCACCGATGAAGATCTGGGCACTCTATACAACAGTAGGTTGGTACATGCTTTTTGGCGGGGCTTTGGCGCTGCAGATTATTTATGGAAAGGTTCGCGGTGTCAAGTAAGTTACTGAGCGCATATATATACGGACTTTTTATCTTTCTGATGTTCTGTGCTCTTTTTAGTGCAGGTCCATTTTCTTTAGTTGTATGGATCTTTGGTGGCGACCCTCGTTGGGCCTTTCAAGTGGTAGTACGTTTTTTCTGGCGTATATTTTTAAAGATGTCTCCTGTTATCGGTAAGATCAGCATCAAAAATCCTCATAATCTTAACAGCACTAAACCTGCTATCTATGTCTCTTCGCATCAATCCTCTATAGACTTTGTTTTGCTTGGCAGTATCATCAAAGACTTTGCAACTATCTCAAACCATCCTATCAGTGATCTGCCAATCTTTATGAAGATCCCCCGTCTAGTAGGTGTCTATTATATGGAAAAGCTGAATCCCAATGCCGCTATTACTGTGTTTAACCGCTTGACCAAAGCCCTTCAAAAAGAGACCAATGTATTTATCTTCCCTGAGGGAACACGGAATTACTCGGAGACACTGTTACCTTTTCAAAAAGGTGCCTTTAGACTGAGTGTGGACAACCAAGTCCCTATAGTCCCTGTGATCATTGATGGTACTGGGCGCATTGTCTCCAAGGGCTCAAATGTGACTAAGACTGCACAAGCTACGGACATTGATGTCAGCTTTTTAGACCCTATATATCCTCAAGAGGGTGAGAGTGTGCGTTCGTTGATGAAACGGGTCAGAGAGACCATGCAAACTGAGATCACAAAGAACTTTTCATGAAGATCATATTTGTACTATTATTTACCTTTCTAACGCTTTTAGGAGGCAGTTACAACTTTAAAGAGCAACGATATATCTACAGCATTGATAAAGAGATAGAGATGCAAGGGCGTATCAATTTTGATAAAGTTGGAATGTCCATAGACTACAGCGCTCCGGAAGTCCGTCATATTATCTACGATGGTCGTTCTATGGATGTGGTTGATGGCGATGGCAAGACCATACAGCATGTAGACCTTAATGATGCACCGATGATGAAGATCTACATGGACTTTATCCATAAACTCTACCGTGGAGATTATGAGGCACTGAGCGAGAACTTCAAGATCCATAAGACCCAGACTGCCGTGCTGATGACGCCGATCCCGCCTATAGACAAGGTCATAAAGTCTGTCATCATCCATAAAACCCCAAAAGGTCTTTCACAGATCAAGACCAAGATGAGTAACGGCGATGAGATCACCCTTCACATTACCCAATAAACTTTACCTCTTTATCTATCTGAGTGTGATGCTGCTCGCCGGTATCCTCTTTACCCCTTCGCATTTCAGCACCAACATGCTCTCTATCTTCCCACAAAACAGCTATACCAAAACCTTAGAAGATGCAGGGAAGTTGGAGTCACTGAACCGACTTATAGTCATCTCTAAAGGTGATGACAGTGTCTCAAAAAAACGTCTTGAGACTATAGCAAAAGCACTTGAAAAACTTGAGAGCGTTGATGAAGTCTATTTTAAAGTAGGGGACTTGCATTCGTCAACTGCAAAGTATCTGAGAACACATTATACAGAGCGTTTGGATGTTAACACTTCAAGAACAGCACCTACATACATAGACCAGAAACTAAAGTCTCTTTATCATGAGATGAGTACCTCCTTTATGTTCAGTGGCCTCAACACCAGTGATCCACTAGGGCTTTTCACAGACCCCTTACAAAAAGGAAGTGCTGAGAGCAGAGACGGTATCGCCCTTTTTAAGGGAGTGGACTTTATGATGACAGCAACATTGAAGATTAAAGTCTCTGATGTCGAAGGTTCGCAACAGCTGTATGATGAGGTGCATAAGATTGTAGACCGCTACGGTAGTGATGTTATAGCGTTTGCGCCACACTTCTTTACAGCAGAGAACTCAGCAAAGATCAAAGGTGAGGTCAACCTCATTATTACGGCGACAATGGTGCTTCTACTGCTCTTTTACGCCTTCAGTCTGAGAGACTTCAAAGTCCTCATCCTGACCTCTCTGGCTCTGGGCTCTTCACTCTTTGTGGGACTCTCTGCTGTCACCTACTTTTTCAAAGATGTCTCCATCTTTACGCTGGCCTTTGGTTCGGGTATTGCGATGATGGCGGTAGACTACTTTTTCCATTACTATTTTCATGGCTATTATAGTGCCAAGACCAAAGAGCGTAAAAAAGTTTTTTACGCCTTTTTAACAACAGTAAGTGGTTTTGGTATTCTCTACTTTGCAGACTTCCCACTCATAGAACAGTTGGCACTTTTTGGTATCGTGGCTTTGGGCTTTTCGTACTTTCAGTTCAGCTTTCTCTTTGCGGCCTGGAACTTTGAGCCTAAAGACAACCGTTTGAGACTTCGGGCACTCTCCAAGGGTTTTGTGGATGCAAAAGCTGTTTTGGTGATCTCGCTTGTACTGCTGGGCTTTGGCTTTTCACAGCTGCACTTCAACGGTGACCTGAGACAATTGGACTATCAGAACAAAAAACTGCAAGCGCTGCAAAAACAGATCACCACTTCTGTTTCTGTCGAGAAGCCTGTACTGCTCTTTGGTAAAAGTCTGGACGCCCTTTTGGTCGAGATGGAAAGCATACAAAAAACACTCCCCGGTTTTCGTTCTCTGGCGATGATCAACAGGTCGAGAGCGGGTTTTAGAGCTTATGAGGAGAAGATTAAAGCACTGAACCTTCCGGTAGTGAAAAAAGAGATAGACAAAGATGCCCAAAAACTTGGGTTTCGTGCAGGGACTTTTAAAGACGCTTATGCCTTCAGTGATAAACTGCACTACAGTGTTCCTGATCTCAAGGTGGCAAAAGCGCTGGGCTTCGAGACTATTTACCTCAAAGATGGCCGTTGGATGAGTCTGGCCTTTGTTCCTGAAACATTGGTTGAAAAGCTGCATGATTACCCCAATGTCGTCTTGCTGGAAGCATCGACACTTCTTAGAAAAGGGGTTGAGAGTGTACTGGACCAGCTGTTGCTGATCGCGCTGTTGACCTTTGTGTCTATCTCGATCTTATTGATAGTCTTGCTGAAAAAGAGGGCCATGGTCGCGATGAACTATGTCCTTTTCCCTCTGGGTGTCATCGTAACGACACTGGCACTGTTGGGGACATTCTCGGTCATGCACCTCTTCGCTCTCATTATCGTCATGGTCGCGGCCATAGACTACGGCATCTACATGAGTGATGTCGAAGAGGAGACCGATGAAGCCATCTACTACGCGATGCTCACTACCTTCGCCGGTTTTGGGATCTTCGTCTTCAGCCACATCGGCGCACTGCACCATATTGGTCTGGTGATAGCGCTAGGAATCGCTTCTACCTTTGTTTTACAGACAGTGCAAAAGAGAGCTTTGAAAAACTGATTATCAATGGACGAATCTAGTCGCTAGATATTATTTCTAAATTTACAAACTATTTCTTTGTTATAATATGAGTGTTTAACTTATAAAGGGGGCGTTCTATATGAGTAATCTACAGATACTGCAAGAAGCTTTACAACTTAACCCTAAAGAACGTTACATACTTATCGAAGGTCTATTGGAAAGTTTAGACAAACCTGATGAGAGTGTCGACAGCGTTTGGTCTGATGAAGCGGAGCATAGACTTCAAAACTATAGGGACAACAAAGTAAAAACTATTCCTTTTGAGGAAGTTTTCAATTAATGAAAATAGAGTTTCTACCATAAGCTAAAGCTGAACTTGATGATGCAGTAGCATATTATGAATTGCAAGTAAAAGGTTTAGGGACTGCATTTAAAAGTAGTGCCAGATCTACAATTAAGAGAGTATCTCTATTCCCTACCGCATGGACTGAAATAAAGCCAAGCATACGAAGATGTATAATGCATAAATTTCCATACAATGTGCTCTATTCGATAGAAGACGAGTGTATTTTGATCATTGCTATAGCGCATCATCACAGAACCCCGAGCTATTGGACAAATAGAGTGAAGAAATAAGAAATTATCAAGTATTCCAACCCCTGCCTTTCCATAATGCCTTTCTAAATATATCGATGTAATTCAAAATAGTAGGATTATAAAATTAATATTGGTGTCCTGACCCCATTTTTCCATTTTTCAAGTGTGACGACATCAGAACTTTACAAGGCTTCGATACCGCCTGAGGAGAGTAAAGGGGTGCCGAACTATCCACTGCCTGTTTTGAAACTGACAAGACTTGGTGTCAAAACGGAGTATCAAAACAGTGGAGTCGGACGAATATTGCTGAAACATGTGTTTATGTTGGCACTTCAACAAAAAGAGCGTGTAGGCTGTTTCGGTGTGGTTGTTGATGCCAAAGAAGAGGCGGTGGAATATTATGAAAAGTTTGGATTTATCACTTTGGAGAGTATGGCCAAAACGGAGACCATACCTATGTTTCTAGCAGTAAAAACGATAGAGAAATCACAGCCACTATAACACTGATTTAACTTTTATGACAGCAGGAATAAACATTCATATTGGTGTCATGATCTCATTTCTCTGCCATTTCTCATTTCTTCCATTTCTCTGAGACTGCATATGGTTTTTAGCGGTACCCTAAACTATGATATAATCATTACAATAAAAAAGGAGGTTTGATTATGACAAAGCATGAGATCATTACTTATTTAAAAGAGCACAAAGATGATTTTATGAAAAAGTATCAAATCTCCAAACTTGCGCTTTTCGGGTCGTACTCCCGTGATGAGAACAGAGATGACAGTGATGTCGATATTGCCATTGAAACGCCTTTGAGTGATTATTTTCAACTTTATGACTTTAAAGAAGAGTTGGAAAACTCTTTTCATACCAAAGTAGATGTCGTTCGTTTACGAGATAAAATGAATATGGCACTTAGAAGACGTATTGAAAAAGATGGTATATATGTATGATAAAGCACTCGTTATTGACATCTTAGATCAAATCATAGATGCTATAGAGACCGTTCAGGAAAGATGTACATACGCAAAGTGTGAAGATGATTTCACTGATACAAAAGAGGGGCAGGAAAAGCTTGATGCTATCTGTATGAAACTCATAGCAGTTGGTGAGAGTCTAAAAAACATCGACCACATTACTAACAAAACACTTTTAGCAGCTTATCCTCAAGTTGAATGGAAAAAGATTAAAGGGATACGGGATTTTATCTCTCATCACTATTTTGATTTGGATGCGGAGATTATTATTAATATCTGTCATGAGCATGTTGAAAAGTTGCTTATTACACTCAAAATCATGAAAACAGATCTCCAATAATAATATTGGTGAATAACCCCAGAGTCCAGAAAACTAATATTGGTCGCCTGCCCCCGAGGTTCTGTTATGTAATGCAGTAAAGATGATCAATGCAAAACGACTGCAGACAGAAGAGGGAAGATTAACGGTACTGACTGCTGAGGCAGTACAACAGGTAGAGTCTATTTTACAGCACCTTTTTGATTTTAAACGTTAGGGTCATTAGTTTTAGAGAGAGAAAGAAGCGATGATATGTTTACAACTCAAAACAGTAGGATGATAAAACTAATATTGGTGTCCTCGTATTTCTTCAGAGATTAGAAGCCTTTGAAAAAGAGAACCCGCTGCCTATGCAACAAACCAGAGTTGCCAGTTATAAGGGCTTTGCCTCTAAGGTGAACAACATGTTTCAGCAGAGGCTCATAACACTAAAGAAACTTGGTATCATCGAAGCGTTGCATTTGGTTGAGGTTGCCGGTGGATTATTGTCTGTTCAGAAAAAGTGAGTTGAAGATCTATAATGACTGGTGTTGCCAACCCTATAGATAATGGAAGGATTCATCACCTGGTACCTATTTGTTAGCTGTTCAAACATAGAGTTGGACTACTATTTTCAAAAGTTTGCAGGACAAAATCAGTTTAAAAACTATATTGGCAGTAATTATGTCATCGTAGAAGAGGGTGAGATCCTGGGTTTTGTAAGTGTCACAACCTCAGAGCTTTACAAGGCATCTATCCCTCCAGAGGAGAGCAAAGGAGTGCCCAACTATCCATTACCTGTTTTGAAACTGACAAGGCTTGGTGTCAAAACTGAGTACCAAGGCAGTGGTGTCGGACGGGCATTGCTGAAACATGTTCTTATGTTGGCACTTCAACAAAAAGAGCGTGTAGGCTGTTTTGGTGTGGTTGTCGATGCTAAAGAAGAGGCGATGGAGTATTATGAAA
>WGDB01000136.1 GCA_015493495.1 Helicobacteraceae bacterium
CCTGCGAGAATAATGGCTATTGCCGATATATTTGAGGCGCTCACTGCATCAGACCGACCTTATAAAAAAGGTAAAACATTGTCTGAGGCACTGAAGATCATGAGTTTTATGGTGAAAGACCAGCACCTTGATGCTGATCTGTTTAGACTCTTTTTGGAGTCAGGTGTTTACATGGAGTATGCTAAAGCCCATCTCAAAAACACTCAGCTAGATGAGGTAGAGATAGAAGCTTATCTTTGATCAGGCAACATGCTTGTCAAGTGAAACAGCTTTTCGTGGTACATAGCCAAAGTGCTTTTCAAGGTCTGCGTTATGAAGCAAGATCGGTACAATCACCAGTGATGCGATCACAGCTGCCACTGTTCCAAAGATCAAAGCAACACCCAAGCCACCAAAGACGGCATCAGAGGCGAGTAGGGTAGAGGCCAGGATAATCGCTGCTGCTGTCAAAAAGATAGGCTTGGCGCGTGTAGCAGAAGCGTAGGCGATGGCCTCGGTTTTGTACATCCCTTTGTCATGGATCAAAGACTTGGTAAAGTCGATCAACAACAGAGAGTTACGTGAACTGATACCTATCAGGGCAATAAAGCCTATGAGTGAAGTCGCCGTCAAGAAAAAGGTATCTGCAGTGAAGAGATCCATGATCCAGTGACCAACAACCACCCCGATAATAGAGAGGAAACTTCCTAAAAGAACGATACCGCTGAGTGTAAAACTCTTATAGTAGATGACCAACAGTAAAAAGATCAAGATCAGTGCTGAGATAAAAGCACCACCAAGGTCGACAAAGGTGTCTAAAGTCACCTCCATCTCACCATCCCAAATAAGTTTGTAAACCTTACCGGTATTTTTTTCGATTAACTCAAGGTTAAACAGTCCTATCTTGTTAATAAGATAGTCATCTGTAAAAGAGTCGATGAT
This sequence comes from Helicobacteraceae bacterium, assembly GCA_015493495.1. Taxonomy (GTDB): domain Bacteria; phylum Campylobacterota; class Campylobacteria; order Campylobacterales; family Sulfurimonadaceae; genus Sulfonitrofixus. The sequence continues at coordinate 922 of WGDB01000136.1, forward strand.
CGTGTTGCGCGCTGCCATCAATGGGTAGACCTGAGAAACCATGTCGGTCTCTGCCAAGACATTAGTCATCTGGTGCAGCTCTTTACTCATGATCATAGGATGTGACTTTACCGCATTTATCTCTACAACTTCTGTAACAGGTACCATCATCCCTTTTTGATTCATCAGACGCAGACTGGAGAGTTTGCTTTCAACAGCACTGCGGCTTTTGTTGGTAAACTTTTTAGTCTGATCACTCAAGGTCAAAAAGATGGGGATCTGGTCATTATAGATCTCTGAGTTTTTTACAGCGATACCCATACCCTCAAAGGCTATATACAAGATATCATTGACCTGTTTAATGCTCAGACCGGACTTGGCGATCTTGACACTGTTGACCTTGATCTCATATTTGTCATAAACAGTATCTTGCATAATATCAACATCTACCAGACCATCAGTCTCTTTGAACACCTGGGCAACACGTTGTGCTAGTGTGCGGATACCCTGAGCATCTTCACCATAGATCTCTGCTACGATCGCAGCCATAGTCGGTGGACCAGAAGGGGGCTCAACAAACTTGATGTTGCTTTTTGGGATGATCTTTTCACAACTGGTCTGTATGAGAGGACGAATACGCTGGACCATCATGTAAGAGGGTTCATCTCTGTGATGGGCCTTGGTAAGGTTCACAACGACTTCTGCTACATTTTCACTCTGCTTAAACTGTGAGCCCTTGATCAGTCCTGCAAAGTCGAGAGGTGATCCCATGCCTAAAAAGACCTCGGTATCGACTACCTGAGACTCTTGCTGGATGTAATGGACGACACATTCACTTACCTTCTGTGTCTGCTGTATAGAGCTGCCTTCTGGCAGGTCGACATAGATGTTAAAGGTGTCATTGTTCTTTCCCGGTAACATTTTGGCGAGAACCATATGTGTTGGGAACATCAACATACTTAAAACAAAAGCCACAAAGATTGCGATCAAAACAAGTCGTTTTTTTAGAGGACTTTTAAGCAGGTTATAAATAAGCTGTTCTAGTTTTTGTAACATTAATGGCCTCCTTTATGTTCAGGCTTTTTAAGAAATCTAACCGCCAAATAAGGGGTGAATATATAGGCTACAAACAGTGAAGCGATGAGTGCGACAGGTACATTAGCCGGAATAGGTTTCATAAACTGTCCCATCATACCGCCTACAAAAGCCATAGGAACCATCGTCAAGATGATAGCCAGTGTTGCGATGTTGGTTGGTGCCCCGATCTCATCAGTAGCTTCGATCATCAACTCATCAATGTCACGTTCAGCAGCATCCACGTCATGAAAATGGCGGTGAATGTTTTCGATCACGATGATGGCGGCATCAACTAAAAGTCCCAGACTTAGTAAAAAAGCAAAAAGCGTAATACGGTTGATTGTCTGTCCTGTCAAGTAGGCAACAAAAAGTGTAATTGCCAAAATGGCCGGTACCGTTAGGGTAACGATCAGTGACTCTCTCCAGCCTAAGACAATGATCAGCAAGATAGCGATGATGACAATAGACAAGACAAGGTGAAACACCAGTTCATTAACGGCTTCATCGGCACGCTCACCATCATTACGTGTAATGACATAACTGACACCATGTTTTGCCATCTCTAACTTATAAGACTCTAAAGCCTTTTTGACTTCATCAGCAATGATAACAGCATTGGTCCCTTGTAGTTTTGAGACGGTCAGTGTGACCTGATCTTGAAGATGGCTAAAGCCACCACTCTCTTTTTTTGTACTGATAAGTGCCGATTGAAAGTTCTGTTTGTCATAACTGTCTTCAACGGTAGCAATATCTTTGAGGTAGATTGCCGCACCCATGTACTGGGCTACGATAATGTTGGCAATGTCATCTTTGGTCTCAATAGCATTTTTAATGCCAACCATCACCAACTCATTTTCTTTAGTACGATTTTTAACATCAGGGACGTTGTAGGCTACGGACTGCACTGCCTGGGTGATCTGCCCCATAGAGAGGTTGTACCCAGAGAGCTTATGGAGGTCCACTAAGATGTTGAACTGATGTTTATGCCCACCTTTCAGGTCAGTCACAGCAACATTGTCAAGACCGTTTATACGGTGCTGCATGGTCTTGGCATAGTCAAAAAGTGTGGTGGCATCCAGGTTTTTGTCTTTGGCATAAAAGGCGACCGTGACAACGGGGATATCAATGTCGATGTCCAGTGGTTTGATCACAGGCTTTAAAGCGGTCTTTGGAAAAAGATTACTATTTTGCATGATCTTGTCATAGACTTTGAGGTTGGAGTTCTCTTTGGCTTCACCAATATAGAAGGCCACATTGACCACACCAACATTGTCCATAGCAGAACCGACGATATGCTCAACACCTTTGATCTCTTTGAGTTTGCGTTCAAGAGGTTCGACAATGACCTCTTGGATCTCTTTCGCAGTAGCACCAGGCATGGCCACGATAACAGTAGAGCCACTGACGACCATCTGCGGGTTCTCTTCTCGTGGCATGACCTCTAAGGCAAGATAGCCGATGATAAAGAGCGAGACACCAAGCAAGGCCGTAAGCGGGTTGCGTATAAATGCTTTGGCAAGCTTACCTGCACTGTCTTTTGGAATATAGTTTTTGAGCTTCATATCTACTCCTTATTTGACCATAACAGTGGCATACATACCAGGATAGACGGTTATGTTTTTAGGCTTTTTAAAGGCGATCTTGATGCGAAACGAGTGTGTCATCGGGTTGGAGCTTGGTATGATCGCACTGACAGTACCTGTCGTTACCACATCTATAGAAGGGATGTTGACACTGACTGGCGTGCCTGTCTTGATACGTTTTAGATCACTCTCTGCAATATCTGCGGTGATCTTCAGAGAGTCAAGGTCAGACAGTACAAAGGCGGGCATACCCGGCATAGCCATCTCGCCGACTTTGATATTTTTGGCAATGATGACACCGTTGTTAGGTGCTTTAATGTAGAGGTATTTATACTGGTTCTTGACTTCTTTGAGTTGGGCATTGGCCTGAGCGACCTGCTTTTTACTGATCTTGACCATATCGTTCATGTTCTTTGCTGCTAACTCAAGGTTTTCTACTTCGTATTTAGAGACCATCTTTTTTTCCAAAAGACGTTTATGGCGGGCTAGGTTGAGGTTGACATTGTTAAGCTGGTTCTGGTTCATCTGTAGGGCCAACTGTGCTTGGGAGATACCAAGTTGAACACGGGCGATAGCACTGTCTATCTCTTTTGAATCAATGGTATAAAGAAGTTTTCCTTTTTTGACAACATCGCCTTCGTTGGCTTTAACACTGGTCACAAAGCCCATAAAACGGCTGGTGATCATCTTCTCATTGTCTGAGATGACAGTTCCTGAAAGGGTAAGCCCTTCTGCAAGCAGGCTTGCTGCCATGCTTATGATTAGTAGTAGTTTTTTCATTTTGTTGCTCCATTTGCTAATGTCTCAAGCGCAAATACACGCTCGTTTCGTCTGTTTTTGGCTTCTAAGAGTGCCAACACTTTTTCGATCTGTACGGACTGTTTTATGATGAGGTCGTTCATAGATGCTAACTGCTCTTTGTAACGTTCTTCATAGTTTTTGTAGATCTCTGTTGAGAGTTCAAGCTCTTTACTCAGGCTCTCTATCTCGTAGTCGAGTGACTCTATCTGGGTACGGATCTTGTCAACTTTAAGCGCGATCCCTTTTTTAGCCAGTTCGACTTGGGTCTGCATCTTGAGTTGGTTGACCTTGGCTTCTTCAACCTTGTTCATGTCAGAGCCACCACTAAAGAGGTTCCATTTAAGTTGAACTCCGGCCGTGTAAGAGCCATTGTCGATCATCTTGTACTCATCCAAGTCCGTTGCAGAAGACTGTACGTTGGCTTTTAGACCGATAGTTGGAAGATATCCAGAATGTGAGATATCTACCATCTCTTGACGAATTTGGAGACCTGTTTTTGCTTTTTTAATATCAACATTGTTGGTCAAGATCTCTTCTGTGCTCATCTCTGTCTGCTGAACAGCAGAGTCTGGTGTCACTATATGCGTTACGGATCTGTTGAGAAGAAAACTCAGGTAGTTGTAGAGAAGGGTCTGGTTGGCATACATTTCATTGAGTTTACGTTCGACGTTAGAACGTTTGGCTTGTACTTCCAAGAGGTCGATGCGTTTAGCATATCCTTCTTGGATCATAAAGTCTGTAGTCTCTTCAAGCGTCTTGATGTTTTCATCAATAGTTGACAGGTTTTTAATGGCCTCATTGAGGAGTGCCATGTCATAAAATGCTTTACGTGTTTCGTAGATCTTGGTGTTGACGGTTTTGTCTGTTTCCAGACGTTGGAGTTTTTCCATGGCGTGACTGATGTTGGTATAACCGCTGATCTTCCCACCTACATAAAGAGGCAACGTATATTCCA
>WGDB01000137.1 GCA_015493495.1 Helicobacteraceae bacterium
CAGATGCTTTTGGCACTGTTTTTGGCCATACTTTTTATGCTTACTTGGCAAGAGAAAGTGAGAACTGATGAACTTAGTCTGTTGATCTGGAAACTCTTGCAATAAGAGAAATTCACTAAAATGCAAAATAGGGTTTTTCAGGGCTGACTAATTAGGGTCTTTAGTGGTGCCCTTAAGTCTATTTCGATGCTGACACCCGATGGTGTCAGTATCTGTTTAGCAGGAGATATTAGCCATTGGTGTCATGCTTTTTCAAAGACATATTGCTCTCCATATTTTTGATCTCCTGATTACCGCTGATAAGGATCTCCGGGTCTATTTTTAGTGCAGAGTGTTTTATCTTTCCAGGGTATTCTACCTGAGAAAGGATGTGTTTGATACAGTTTACTCGTGCCTGCTTTTTGTTGTCGGAACGTATGATGGTCCATGGTGCGTGGTCGGTGTGTGATGCCAGCAGCATGGAGTATTTGGCAATGGTATATTTGTCCCACATCTGTTGAGACTTCTCATCTACAGGAGAGAGTTTGTACTGCTTGAGCGGATCGGTCTTTCGCTTCTCAAAACGTCGTGCCTGCTCTTTTTTGGAGACGGAGAAATAGAACTTGAGCAGTATGGTGTCAGAGTTGACCTGCATGCGTTCATACTCAGGGACCTCATGCAAAAACTCTTTATGATCTTCTTGTGTACAAAAACCCATAACAGGTTCGACGCCGCCACGGTTGTACCATGATCGATCAAACAGTACGATCTCTCCTGAACTTGGAAGATAGTGGGTATAGCGCTGGAAATACCACTGACTTTTTTCGGTGTCAGAAGGTTTGTCAAGAGCAACGACCCTCGCGCCACGTGGATTGAGATGTTCTGTGATGCGTTTGATGGTCCCGCCTTTTCCGGCAGCATCCCTTCCTTCAAAGATCATGAGCAGTTTCAGCCCTTTGTCTTTGATATGGTTTTGGAGTTTCAGAAGCTCTATCTGCAGGGTTCGTAGCTCCTCTTCGTACGCAAGAACCTCTTTCTTGACCCAGACAGGGACCTTTTTTCCTTTTTTTATACGTTTTTCTTCTTTTTCTTTCTCTTTTTTATTTTTAATGCGACGATCACCATGAATGTTCTCTTCGAGCTTTTCACCCTCTTTGATAGTGCTTTCTATAATATCTCGTTTAGTTCCCATATGTTTCCCTTTATTAGTTGTTTATACTTCATTATATTCCTGCAGGGATTAAGAACGTTTAAAAAAGAGAAAAAAATGAAGAAGCCTTGAGTAAAGGCGTAAAAGGGCGTTTTAAAGAGAGCGGATGATAAGATCGTTGATTTCGTCGGTCTCTTTAGTATTGGCAAAACAGCTCTGTGTGCCGCAGATCATGAAATCCTCACTCTCATTGGTGGCGTAGCGTCTGGTGTAAGGGTAGGTGATGTGTGCAAGATCGTTGCGTTTGTTGATGAGTCTCTCTTTTTTAGCCTTGATAATACGGTCTTCTTTGAGGTAACGATGGGCCTGGTCGAAGAAGTAGGGGAAGTAGATCGGTGTTTTGGAAAGTTTGACAGAGTAGTACTCCAAGCTCATAAAGGCAAAACGGCGGTACTTCTCATCAAGCAGACTCCCAAGACTGAGCAGAAGATCGACCATCACACCGACAGACCCAGGGTAAGAGCTGTCGCCGATATCTGCTTCAGTGACGAACTCGCCTTTGGAAAAATACCAGCGTCCTGCTTCAAAGAAGTTGGTCAGTGCGGTATTGGCAAACTGTTGGGCGAGCAGAAGGTACTGTATATCAAAACTGGACTCATATGCTTTGACAAGGGCACGGCCAAGATAGGCATAGTCTTCCAAAAATGCAGTGACCTTTGGTCTCTTGTGGATTAGGGTCGAATGATAGAGTGTGTCGTTGATATACATACTTTCAAGCAGTGCATTCAGGTGTGTTGTCGCTTTGTTTAGGTAGCTGTTTTCATGCTCACTCAGGGTAAAAAGTGCAGAGATCATCATCGCATTCCATGAGACCTGAACCTTTTTGTCTATGAAAGGGTAGAGGCGAATCTTACGAAGGTTTTTAAGCAGTGCCATGACATCATTCAGCCATTCATGGCGATTCTCTCGTGTCAGTTGGATGATATTGTGCCCTTCAAAGTTGCCTTCTTGTGTGATGGAGAGTGTCTTGGTAATCTCTTTTACCATCTTTGCATCGTAATGTTTTGAGAGTAGGGCTGTGACCTCCTCATAGTCGTAGACGAAGTATTTTCCCTCTTCACCCTCGGTATCGGCATCACTGGCAGAGTAGAAAAGATGATCTTCTGCCATTTTCTCAAGCATGAAGTCCGCACTCTCTTTGGCGGTGACGAGGAAGCTGGGTGCATCCAGTTGTACGGAAGCCCTGGTATAGAGCTCTATCAGCAGGCCGTTGTCATAGGTCATCTTTTCGAAATGGGGTATGAGCCACTTTTCATCGGTACTGTATCGGCAGAAGCCGCCTTCAACCAGATCGTACATACCGCCACGCTGCATCTGTTCAAGACTAAAGCGTGCCATGGTCTCAGCTTCCTGGTTGTTGTCAATGGTAGCGATGTGCATAAGTGCTGACAGTGTCGAGGCATGGGGGAACTTGGGTGTGGTAGAAAAGCCGCCATAGGTTTTTTCGTAGTTGTGTCCGGCCTGTTTCATAAAGGTCTCTGTGATGGTGAGCTGCAGCTCTTTTGCTTCGGAGGGACGGCTGTCAGGTTTTAAAAAACTTTCGATCTCGTCTGCATTTTGAAAGAGTTTTTCATCATTTTCACTGATCTTGGGTACGATGATCTCGATAAGCTGCATAAAGCCCATGTTACGGTCTATCGGCTCCGGCGGAATGTAGGTCGCTGCGTAGAAAGGTTTGTTCTCAGGAGTAGAGAAGATGGAGGTCGGCCAGCCTCCGGTACGGCGGTTAAGAAGCTGATGGACTTCCTGATAGTGTTTGTCAATGTCGGGACGCTCCTCTTTGTCGACTTTAATGGAGATGAAGTGTTCGTTGAGGTAGGCAGCTATAGTTTCGTTCTCAAAAACCTCATGTTCCATCACATGGCACCAGTGACAGGAACTGTAACCTATAGAGATAAAGATCCCCTTATGCTCTTTTTTCGCTTTTTCAAAAGCCTCATCACACCAGGGCCACCAGTCTACCGGATTGTTTTTATGTTGTTGCAGGTAGGGTGAATCCTCTTTTTCTAAGCGGTTTGGCATAAATATCCTTGAGATCGAAGTAGCGTGCAAAACAGAGGCTTAAGGTTGGTTTTTAAAAATATAGCGTAAATAGGTAACGCCTTTCTTAAATGCGCCATATAGTAAAAAGAATTGATTAGGCTTGTATCGAGATTATGGTCTAATTGTGCGTTGTATTACAGACCTATGTTTCAAGTATCGATACAATACAAAATCATATGCTCATAGCACCGTTTTTCCTCTGTTTATGTTATTTGGGCAGAATTTTAATTACAAGGATAGATATGAAAAAAATTATTGCACTTCTTTTTGTGAGTATTGCCCTCTTTGCCGGGAGCAAATTCTTAATGCCAGATGAGGCATTTCAGCCATCAGCTAAGTTACTTAATGACAGAAGTGTCGAAGCAACCATGAAACTTGGTGACAAGATCTATATTTATCAAAAAGCTTTTAAATTTTCACTCAAAGGTGACAGTGATCTTGTAATCGATCATGTTGAGATCGAAAATAAAGCACAAGACCATGAAGGCGAAATGGTCTATCTGGAAGATATCTCAGCAAAAATCTTCTTTTCTAAGAGAGACAATGCTTCAGCGACAGAAAAAGTCGATCTTGTTATGAATTATCAAGGGTGTTCAGAAGCAGGACTCTGTTATGAACCCTCCTCAAAGGTCTTTACATTTGAGATTCCAACAGCATCTTTAAGTACTGTTGGAAGTGTTAAAGAAGAAGTTATAACAAAAGAAAAGACTGTTGATGAATCGTCCAGTGATGAGTTTGGTGTATCAGAGACCGATGAAATCGTTGCTGCACTTAAAGGTGGCTCAGTCTTAACGATCTTAGCCGTCTTCTTTGGTATCGGTGTTGTGCTCTCTTTAACCCCTTGTATCTTTCCTATGATCCCTATTTTGTCATCTATCATCGTCTCCCAAGGTGAAGACATCAGTGCTAAACGTGGCTTTATGCTCTCTTTGGTCTATGTCCTTGCTATGGCGTTTGCATACTCTATAGCCGGTGTATTGGCTGGAATATTTGGAGAAAACCTGCAGGTCTTGTTACAAAATCCGTGGGCTATAGGTGGTTTTGCACTGGTCTTTATAGCATTGGCACTCTCTATGTTTGGTTTTTACGAGATCGGACTTCCTGCTTCTTGGCAGTCTAAACTCTCGTCAGCCTCTGACAGTGCCAGTTCAAAAGGTGGTTTTGTCGGTGTCGCGGTTATGGGCTTCTTGTCTGCATTGATCGTTGGACCATGTGTGGCACCGGGATTAGCAGGTGCATTGATCTATATAGGACAGACGGGTGATGCGCTTCTAGGTGGTGCTGCGCTCTTTGTGATGAGTATTGGTATGGGTCTTCCACTGTTGCTTATTGGTGCAGGTGCAGGTAGGTTCATGCCACGTCCTGGTGGTTGGATGGATACCTTGACCCATGTCTTTGGTGCAGTGATGCTAGCCATCGCTATCTGGATGTTGAGTCGTATTCTTCCTGAGACTGTTACGATGTTACTCTGGGCGATCTTCTTTATGTTCTCTGCAGTTTACATGGGTGCACTTGAATCCCTTGAATCTGGTAAACGCGGATGGCATGCACTGACTAAAGCCATAGGTGTTCTCTTCTTAGTCTATGGTGCACTGCTCTTTTTAGGTGCATTGAGCGGTTCGAAGTCGATGTTCACACCGCTTGATCAGTTTACAAGTAAAAACAGTGTGATCCAGGGTAGGTCTATCGAACAGCCAACGACGTCACAGTTTCAGATCATTCACTCAAGTGCTGAACTTGATGCCATCTTGGAAGCGAACAGAGATAAGACCGTGATGTTAGACTTTGCTGCAGAGTGGTGTAGCTCTTGTAAAGAGATGGAACATATCACTTTTGCTGATGCGGGTGTTAAAGCCAAGATGGGAGAGTTTGTCCTGGTTCAGGCAGATGTAACGGACAATACAGATGAAGAACGTGCTTTGAGCAAGCGTTTTGGTCTCTTTGGTCCTCCTGGCATTCTCTTTTTCAAAAATACTAAAGAGATCAAAAACGCACGTATTATCGGTTATCAACCACCCGAAAAGTTTTTAGCACATCTTAATAAGTTATAAAATGTTCAGACTTTTTCTTCTGATTTTCATTCTTCAACTTAGCCTTTGGGCTGAACCACACTGGGCAGCTGACTACGAGAGTGCTTTTAGTGCTGCCAAAGCAGAGCACAAGGGTGTCATGGTCATGCTCTCTCAAGAGAACTGTAAAGCGTGTTGGTATATGGAGAACATTGTGTTTGAGGAAGATCTTTTAATAGAGAAGATAGAGCAAAAATTTGTGATGCTCTACCTGGATGTCAATAAAGATGACATCCGTGGTCTGGACTTTAGCGGTACACCTACATTGTACTTTTTGACAGATGAAGACAGGGTAATCAAACGTCTTAATGGTGTTTACAACATAAAAGAGATGACAGCAGCACTTCTAAAGATAGATCTGCCGGCTAAGGAGAAGTAGTTTTAGGCTTCTTAATAGCTGTAGGTGTAGGTAAGTTGTAGTTTGTTTTCTACTTGACGTAACGAGGGGTCTTCAGCATGAATACCTTCTGCAAGCAAGACACCCTCTTCAGTGAAGTCATACTCCATGCCAACTGCGGCTGCAAAGTACGTTCTCATCTCTTTAAGTGGAATACCAAACCCATTTTCACTTTCATAAGCTTCACTAACAAGACCCATCTTGGCACCATAATAGAAGTGCAGGTTGGCTTCATCTGCTGTAAAACTGTGTTTTGCAAAGAGAAGTGAATAGTTACTTTTTTTACCATACCCAAGTTCGTTGTCAATACTTTTAACATCAGCGTCAACTATAAACTTCGTTGTATCATAATCAGACCCTGCAAAGAGTGCTGATGTAAGTAACGATAAAAATATAATTTTTTTCATACATTAATTGTAGGTCAGACTTCTTTAAAAAAAGCTTATACCATTAAAATATAGTATTTAAAAGATCTATTTGTATAGATTTTAATAGTATTAAACATGCTTTGCACTGATGATCGGGGTGTGTTCCCATTGTGAATACTTTAGAAGATGTATATACAAATAATTGTGCAAATCGTATGACAGTCTCTGTAAAGAGTTTTACATCACATTTAAGATGTTGATGATCTTGTCTTGTTCTTCTTCACCCAGGTAAGCACTCAGCGGTAGCAAGAGTAACTGTTTTGCTATGGTCTCACTGTTAGGAAAGTCTCCTTCTCTGTAATCCATAAAAGCAAAAGCCGGGTGTAGGTGCAGTGGTGTCTCAAAAGGTATATGGAGGTCGATGTCCTCTTTTTGAGAGGCGCTGAGGAAGGCAGCTCTCTCTTTTAGAAGCAGGGGATAGTAAGCAAAGTTGCTTTCGCTCTCAAGTGCTGGTGTGTGAAAAGGGGTGTCTTTAAAGGCTTGGGCATATTTTTGTGCCATATCTTTTCTAATAGTGATCTCTTCATCCAAGATAGAGAGTTTAAATGCCACTACTGCTGCTTGTAGCGGGTCCATACAGGCTTCGATCCCTTCTGAGACATACTGCATCCCTTTTTTACCTTGAGAGCGTATGAGACGTGCTTTAGCGCGAAGTTCTTTGTCCTCTATAAAAAGTGCAGCACCATTTCCAAAACCATGCAGTGGCATACTTGGGTAAAAAGAGGTGGTTGCCAACTTGGAGAGTTGGGTGGACTTAGTCCCATTGTACGCACCTCCAAAACTCTCTGCCGCATCTTCTATAACACAGAGATCATGTTGCAGGGCGAGTGCATTGATACGCTCCATATCAGCAATATTTCCTAAGAGGGAGATAGGGATGATAAGCTTGGTACGTTCTGTTATGGCATCTTCTACCTGTTCAACATCCAAGGTAAACCGTGTAGCATCGACATCTACAAAGATCACCTTGGCACCCATAAATATAGCGGCTTGAACAGCAATACCAGAACTCAGCGGAGAGGTGATCACTTCATCCCCCGCCTTGAGACCTAATACCATAAAGATGAGTATAAAGGCGTTGAATTGGGAGTTACAGACGATGGCCTCGTCCGCGCCGACATACTCGGAGAGTGCCTTTTCAAGTCTCTGGATGTTCGAGCCTTCTGTATCATGGTTGGTGATGCTCTCTAATAAAAGATGGTCTATGCGCTCTTGGTTGGTTTGGTAGGCGCGCTGTTTTATCTTATCTGTTAAGGTCATGGGTTTCCTCTATGATTTGGGCTACACGTTTTGAACTGCCGTGGCGCAGATAGTTTTGTAACTCTAAAGCATCGTTGAAAAACTGCTGTTGGTCCATCTCATGATAGGCTTTTAGCAGGTTTTCTAAAGTGACTTCGTCTTGTAAGAGTTCTGGGTGCATGGCGCGCTGTTGGAACTTGTCAAACATAATATTGGCCAGACCGATATACTCTATCTTTAAAAGCCTGGAGCCTATGAAATAGTCAAGCTTTTTGGCAATGAAACTTAAGACAAAAGGGGTGCCGATAAGTGTCGCCTCCAAAGTTGCTGTACCGCTGCAGATAAAGGCAAAGTCACTTTCATAAAGCGCCTGATGTGCATCATAACGAACTTTAAAAGCGGAGATGTCACCATAAAGTGTCTCTATGCGGTTTTTGAAATATTCGGGAATGATCAAGACAGCATCACACTTTAACTCTTTTTGCAAGGCGATATAATAGGGCATGAGGGTTTTGATCTCACTGGTGCGACTGCCCGGCATAAAGGCGATGGTCTGACCTAGTGAACGTTCACTTTTACGTTTGGTGATCTCATCAAGCAATGGATGGCCTACATACTCTATAGGAGCATTTTTGGGATAGTACGAGGGCTCAAACGGTAAGATAGATGCAAGATGGTCTATGGTCTTAGCCAAGACCGGTATACGTTTCTTTTTCCATGCCCATGCCTGCGGCAGGATATAGTAGATGATCTCTTTGTCCGGATATCTCTTTTTGATCTTTTTGGCGAGAGGGAGGTTGAAACCACTAGAGTCGATGAGTAAGACTTTGTCTACTTCGGGCACCAATGCTAACATCTGCTTGCTAAGCTTCAGAAAAAAAGGGAGTTTCCTAAGTGCATCCACTATACCCATAATTGCGAGTGCACGCAGATCTATAATGGGCTTTCCCAACTTCTCATTAAAGACTCCGACCAGTTCCACCTCACCTTTAAACTCTTTAGTGAGGGCTTCTAAGTGAACGTTGGCAGAGTGCTCCAAAGCAGAGACTAAAATTTTCATAAACGACTCTCTTTTTGCAGGGCTGACAGAAGGCTGTAAAATCTATTTTGAGTACGATATAATGTAAAAAAATCCATAAAAAACAGTACTAATATTTGCAACTTAAACCTTACACTGTATAATAAACATTATTATAGCAAAAGTGAGTGTGTATGCTGATTATCAATGCCGTAGTTTGTGATGTTCATGGCGAACGTAAAGAAGATGTCTTAATAGAAGACGGAAAGATCGTTGCGATAGGCACCGGTCTTAAAAGTGATGAAGTCCTTGATGCCAAGGGTGCTTATCTGCTGCCAGGCCTAGTAGACACCAACGTTCGTCTTAAAGATGCGCAACTTAACGCTGCAACCTTGGGTAAGGTGGCAAAAGAGGCCAAAAAGGGTGGAGTGAGTCGCTTGGTCTTAGCACCTGACTGTACCCCTAGTATTAATGACAGTATTGTTTTGGAGTTTGTTCAAGCCCATCAAAAACGTGAGACGGGTGTGGATATGATGACCACTATCGCCACGGTTGATGAAGATGAACGTCTTAGCAACATCGCGATCTTGCTCAAAAATGGGGCCAAAGCACCTTACATGACAACAGCCGTGAGTAACAATACTGCATGTCGCATTGCTGAATATGTGAAGATGCATAAGTCAACACTCTTTTGTAAGGCGCAAGACACCAGCCTCTCTTCAGTGGGTGTTATGGTAGAAGGTGCAGTGGCAACACGTCTTGGATTGGTAGGAATACCTCCTTTTGGCGAAGTGGTTCACGTGGCAAGAATGATAGAGATCGCGCGTAAGTATGAGATTGCTATTGTCTTTAAAAGTATTGCTTCTCCCCGCTCTATAGAGTTGATCTCAAGAGCGAAAGAGGAAGGGGTCAAGGTCTCCTGTGAGGTGAGTCTACACCATCTGCTTCATTGTGATGAAGCGTGCAGTGATTTCAATACTACTGCCAAACTCAACCCGCCTTTAGCACAAAAAGAGGCGATGCTCTCGCTTCAAAAGGCACTTCAAGAGGGGAAGATAGATACACTTACACTGCTGCATCAACCAAGCTCCCCTGTCAACAAAGAGGTCGCTTTTGCTGAAGCAGCTTACGGTTGTGAAGCACTCGGTGATGCTTATAGTCTCTACTATACCTTGTTAGTAAAAAGTAAATTACTAACCTTGTCTGAGCTTATAAGACTTGCTGCCTATAATCCGGCACAAAGTGTTGGTGAGAGAGCAGGTGAGATTAAAGTAGGTGCCAAAGCGGACTTGGTGCTCTTGGACACCGCTACCTCTTATGTGTTAGAAAACAGCCTCTCTCTTTATGATGGTGTCACCCTTGCGGGTTGTGTTCAAAGAGTAGGTGCTTAATGAAAAAGATATTAAGTGTACTGCTTATCACTATGAGCCTTATGGCATCGTCCACCCACACTGCGAAGGTAGTAGAGACACTCAACAGTGGCGGATACAGTTACATCAAGGTACAAGAGGGGAGTAAACTCTACTGGATCGCGATGACACAGCGTCCTGTTAAAGTTGGCGAGGGTATCTCGTATAACGAACAAGGATGGATGCAGAACTTTCACTCCAAGACCTTGAACCGTACTTTTGACAAGATTCTTTTTGCTTCAGATGCCACGGTTTCTGCGGACCAAGAGACACTAACCCATCAACCTGATGTGATGGACTCCAAATACAAACTCAAAGAGACCCTGACCATAGCGCAACTCTTTGCAAACAGAGATCGATATATAGGTAAAAAAGTAAAGGTGCGTGGTGTTGTGACCAAGACATCTGCACAGATCATGAACAAAAACTGGGTACATCTTCAAGACGGAAGTCGTTTTCAAGGCCAAGATGATCTTGTCTTTACGACACAAGCAAAGATGCCAGAGGTAGGTTCAGTTGTTATTGCTGAAGGTGTGTTGATAAAAGACAAAGATTTTGGATACGGTTATTTTTATCCTGTCATCATTGAAACTGCTATGTTTCATAAACAGTAAGTCCTCACGCCTTTATGAAACAGATCACATGGTCCAGCCTGTTTGCAGAGACAAAGCCTTTTCGCCGTAAGATCGTCATAGCGCAGTTTATCGCTTTAATGGCGGTATCTGTCTCTCTACCCATACCACTCCTTTTCCCACTACTGATCGATCAGGTCATCTTAGACAAACCCGGAGAACTGGTAGCGATCTTGGACACACTTTTTAATCCGTCTGAGCCTTACTATTACATCTTGATCATCTTAGTGGTCACTTTGGTACTTCGTCTGTTGTATGTAGTGTTAAACGTTGTCCAACTGCGTCTTTTTATTGGTCTCTCCAAGTCCATAGTCTACAGCATTCGAAAACGTCTGCTTGAGCATCTTGAGAAGGTCTCTGTCTCGGAGTATGAGGCGCTTGGTGGCGGTGGAGTGAGTGCAAAAATGGTAACAGACATCGATACAGTCGATGCTTTTATAGGGGTCAGTATCTCCAAGTTCGCTGTCTCGGTACTCTCCTTAGTGGGTATTGCTGCTATATTACTCTACATCAACTGGAAACTAGGCCTTATTATCTTGTTGATCAATCCTGCTGTTTTACTGTTGACAGTCTTTTTAGGGCGTAGAGTACGTAAGCTTAAAGCGACTGAGAACAAACGTGTTGAGTCTTTTCAAAATGACTTGAGTGAGACCTTGGATCTGTTTGTGCAGATACGTGCCTTTAACCAGGAGAAGCACTATATAGGAAAGATGATCGCCAATGCCAAGGCCATCAAAGAAGCCTCGACTGCCTTTGGCTGGAAAAGTGAAGCAGCAGGTCAACTCTCTGGATTTGTCTTTCTCTCCGGTTTTGAGTTTTTTAGAGCAACCTCTATGCTTATGGTCCTCTTTTCGGATCTCTCTTTAGGCCAGATGTTTGCGGTTTTGGGGTATTTGTGGTTTATGGTCACACCACTGCAGGACTTTTTGCAGATCATATTTTCGTACCAAAATGCCAACAGTGCACTGGAGCGTTTGAATGCCCTGTTAAAACTGAAACAAGAGCCGCAATATGAGCATAAGTACAATCCATTTGAAAACAGTAAGACCAACACACTGCGCTTGGAAGAGGTCTCTTTCTCCTATGCAGAGAAAGAAGTTTTGCACAACATCTCTTTAGAGATACCCAAGGGTAAGACGGTGGCATTGCTTGGTTCAAGCGGTAGTGGTAAAAGTACTTTAGCCCAGATCATTTTAGGACTCTATGCTAACGAAAAAGGGATGGTCTATGTAGATGACATCCCAATCACAGAGATTGGTCTGGATCTGTTGAGAGACAACATTGCTTTGGTCCTGCAGTCACCACGTATGTTCAATGACTCTTTGAGACAGAACCTGACATTGGGTCGTGAGGTAGATGATGAGACACTTTACAAAGCACTGAGCATCGCACAGTTTGATGGGGTTTTAGAGAAGTTGGATAAGGGTCTTGACACCATGATCGGAAAAGAGGGTGTACGGCTTTCAGGAGGCGAACGTCAACGTCTTGCTATCGCAAGAATGTTAGTGCACCGTCCCAATCTCGTGATCCTGGACGAGTCTACCTCTGCGTTGGATGTGCACACAGAGAAAAACCTCTTTACCTCGTTAGCAGACTTTCTGGTAGGCAAAAGTATCTTGATCATCGCACACCGCCTCAGCAGTGTGGAACACGCGGACTATATCTATGTATTAAATGATGGTCATATAGTGGAGTCAGGCAGACCACAAGAGTTAATGCAAAAAGAGGGTCATTACAGGCGGTTTGTGGATGAACAGCGATGAGTCAGAGCTTTCAAGCGATGAGGGGGTTTTCCAACCCCCATTTTCAGACCATACTGCCAACACTTTTAAATAAAAATGAGAAGGTGCAGTACAAACATGAGCGTCTTGAGCTTGAAGATGGTGACTTTTTAGACCTTGCATGGTGGAGACTTCCGAGTCTTGACACACGACCTATTATTGTGATCTTTCATGGATTGGAAGGTTCCGTATACTCTCCTTATGCCTTTAGACAGATGCGCGCACTTGATCGCGCGGGTTTTAACTCTGTAGTCATGCACTTTCGAGGATGTTTTGGTGAACAGAATCGTCTGGCCCGAGCTTACCATAGTGGAGAGACAGGTGATGCTCGGTTCTTGATGAACCACATCAAAAGCAGTTACCCTGAACGACCTATAGCTGCAGTTGGCTACTCTCTTGGTGGTAATATGTTGATGAAACTTCAGGGAGAATATGGTGATGACTCACCACTCTTTGCAGCGGTCAGTGTCTCAGCCCCCTTACGATTGGAACTTACAGCAGACCATATCAACCAAGGGGCATCAAAGTTCTATCAAAGCATTTTGATGAAGAGTCTCAAAAAAAGGTTGTTGGAAAAGTTTGAACATCATGATTATGAGCAGATCATTGGACTAAAAAAAGAGATCATTCCCAGACTAAAAAGTTTTTGGGAGTATGATGAACTTTTTACGGGTCCTGTGCATGGGTTTAATGGTGCTGAGGATTATTACAGGCGTTCAAGCGCTTCACAATATATAGGACGTATCACAAAACCAGCGCTTATTATACATGCAAAAGATGATCCTTTTATGCCACCAACAGTGCTCCCGGATCTGAAGAGATTGCCCAAACATATAGAGGTAGAACTCAGTACTCATGGTGGGCATGTCGGTTTTCTTGGGGGTACGATCTACCGTCCAAGTTACTGGTTAGAAGAGCGTATACCAACATTTTTCAGTGATAACTTATAAAAAATATTTATAGATAAGAGTCCTCTTAATAAATAGTGTTTATAATGAAGTCATCATAGAATTAATGCAACAGAGAAAGGATTGTTTTGAAGAAGTATTGGTATCCCCTATTTATTTTGATCTCATCGGTTGTCTATCTTCTTTTAGAAGCCAACTTTATCTCCATGCATAAAGAGGTTAATATCTTTGGCCTCTCTGTCTATGGAAGTATGTCCCTGATCATGTTGATTTCACTTTTTGTTGTGCAGAAAATCGTCTCTATTAAAGAGGTCTATTTCTACCTCTCAGCAGGTTTCAGTTTTGCCTATGTCTCTCTTTTTATTAGGACAGTTGAAGCGATACATGTCTATCCGTTAGAGAAGGTCTATGTGTTTGAAGACCTGTTTCGTCTGGTAGGTTTCGGTTTTGTCGTCGCTGCGATCATTAAGTGGATCAAACATGACGAAGAGGTTAAAGAGCGGCTTTTAGAGTTGGCGAGTTTAGATGACCTGACCGGCATCATGAACCGACGTGTCTTTGACATAGAGTTTAAACGTGACTTTGCCAATGCCAAGCGTTATAACAAAGCACTCTCTTTGATCACAATAGACCTTGACCACTTTAAAGAGATCAATGATAAA
>WGDB01000138.1 GCA_015493495.1 Helicobacteraceae bacterium
GACACGACTACTATGGGAGATATTATGAAATTACTTATACTTATATCTATAATCTTCAATATCATACTTTTTGCACAAAATGAGGTGAAGAACTCTTTTTCTTATATACAGTTGGAAAACAAATCTTATACACTGCAAGAGATCGTACAAAAAAGTGAAAAAGGCCTTTTTGTACCACTGCATCAAAAACGATCTGTATTTGGTTTTACCAATGACATATTTTGGATCAAAGTTATCAGTAAAAACAGTGGCTTAAAAGAGAAGACACAGATACTTGAGATGGGTTATCCCACACTGGACATAATAGATATTTATGAACTTCAAGATACCCAGTTGCTCTTAAAAAAAGAGTTGGGTGACTGGCGAGTACAAGATGAAAAATACTTAATGCCAAATCCAACCTATGAGTTTGTTGTCCCTGCCAAAGAGACCAAAATACTTTTTATACGGGTGTTGTCAACAGGGTCTGTTCAACTCGGTATCACCGTCCAAAGCTTCAAATCTTATATACGTCATAGCAGTGTAGAAGTCAAATGGCTCTCTTTTTACTTTGGAGCTGTTTTTATTATGTTGATGTATAACTTTATTCTTTATCTTATTATTAAAAACAAAAGCTTTTTGTATTATGTTCTTTTCCATATCAGCTATACTGCATTTGCCTTGTCTTTATCTGGTATTGCAGCGCAAATTTTATGGCCAAACATACCAGAGCTCAATAAGTATGCCATACCTGTCAGTATGTCTTTGTCCGGAACTTTTGCTTTTCTCTTTGCGATCTACTTTCTAGATCTCAAGCAGTTAAGCAGACGACTTTACAACGTAATATATGCCTTTGTTCCACTCTCTGTAGTCATCGCTTTTATGCCGTTTGTAACAGGTTATCGTACTGCTGTTGTGACCAGTAGCGCAATCTCATTTATTGCTGTGGTTCTCCTTTCAGCGACCTCTTTTTATCTGGCCTTTTTTAAGAAAAACATTAATGCATTTTTTTATCTTATTGCATGGAGTTTCTTTCAAGCAGGTGTAGGCATAGCCCACTTGGTTAACATAGGATGGTTCCCCGCTACCCAGTTAACACATTTTGCTTCACAGATAGGTTCTTTTTTCGAATTGCTTCTACTCTCCATCGGTTTGGCTTTTTACTATAACCGCCTCAAAGATGAACATAGTAAGTTACGCAACACCAACAACCAGCTAAGAGCCCTTTCTAACACTGACATGTTGACAGGTAGCTATAACAGACGGTATTTTTATGACAATGCCAAACGCTTGCTTGAAGATGCTAAAGCGCAAGAGAGAGATCTCTACTTGTTAATGTTAGATCTGGACCACTTTAAAGATGTCAATGATACTTACGGTCACGATATAGGTGACAAGGTACTTATATCGTTTGCCCATACCTGTCAGAAAATACTGAGAAATGACGATATGTTTGTGCGTTACGGCGGTGAAGAGTTTGTTATCTTGTTAGCAACTGCAGAGAAAGAGACAGCCATCAATATTGCAAAGCGTATCAATAAGGAGGTGAGAGAGACAAGCTTTAATGTTGCTTCTGAGTTAAGAGTGACGGTCAGTATTGGTATTGCTCATACCTCTTATGAAATAGAAGCGCTGCTTTCATCAGCAGATAAAGCACTTTACAGTGCAAAAGAGAGTGGTAGAGACACTTATGTCTTCTTCGACAAAAACATCTCCTAGCCTTAGATCAGAACATGACTTTTACATACATTTACAGGTACAAAAAAAAAGATCTTCGGGTGACAGAGTAAATGGTTGCTAAAAGTCTATCTGCATCCTGATTCTCGTAAGGTATTATCTCACCCCGTTGGTTCGTTATATCCATAACATGGTAGTTTTTTTCTCGGTGGTTCCATCTGGAATAGAGATCACTATTAGAGACAGCTCCACGTATCACCTAGCTGAATATAAGTCCTTTTCTTGTAAAATCTCAAGACTAAATTATAATTCACTTCAGGAATCTTTATGAACAGTGCACCTATTAAAAAATGTCTTTTCCCTGCAGCAGGCTATGGAACCCGCTTTCTCCCCGCTACCAAAGCCACCCCAAAAGAGATGTTGCCCGTTCTCACAAAACCACTGATACAGTACGGTGTTGAGGAGGCTGTTGAAGCCGGTATTAACACCATGGCCATTGTTACCGGTCGTGGTAAACGTGCGCTTGAAGACCATTTTGACCGATCATATGAGCTTGAACATCAGATCGAGGGCAGTAGCAAAGAGCTACTGATGACAGATATTCGTACCATCATCAGAGAGTGCACATTCTCTTACACACGTCAAGTAGAGATGAAGGGGCTTGGTCACGCCATACTCACAGGTGAGACACTCATCGGTCATGAACCTTTTGCTGTTGTCTTGGCAGATGACCTATGTGACAATGATGGCGATGGCGTACTGGCACAGATGATAGAGCTTTACAAAAAGCACAAATGTTCTATCGTCGCTATTGAAGAGGTTCCAAAAGAAGACACTTCCAAGTATGGTGTCATCGCAGGTGACGAGATCGAAGAGAACGTCTTTCAGATCACGGACATGGTCGAAAAACCAGACCCAAAAGATGCTCCTTCCAACCTTGCTATCATCGGTCGATATATTCTAACACCAGACATTTTCGACATCATCCGTGAGACAAAACCGGGTAAAGGTGGAGAGATCCAGATCACCGACGCTCTTTTAGAACAGGCTAAAAATGGAAAGGTTCTTGCTTATAAGTTCCAAGGTCAACGTTTTGACTGTGGTTCTGTTGATGGCTTTGTAGAAGCAACCAACTATTTTTACAAAAAATCTAAAGCTTAACAGATGAAAGGCATCATCTTAGCCGGAGGCAGTGGCACACGTCTTTACCCTATTACCAAAGGTATCTCCAAACAGCTCGCTCCCATCTACGATAAACCAATGATCTACTACCCGCTCTCAGTGTTGATGCTCTCTGGTATCACTGAAGTGCTCATTATCTCCACACCTCAGGATCTTCCTCGTTTTAAAGAACTTTTAGGTGATGGTTCTGACATAGGTATGTCCTTTAGCTATAAAGAGCAGCCTTCTCCAGACGGTCTGGCACAAGCCTTTATTATTGGCGAAGATTTCATTGGTAACGATGATGTCTGTCTTGTGCTTGGTGACAACATCTTTTATGGTCAAGGTCTGAGTAAGATGCTAGCCTCAGCAGTGAACAACTCTACCAAAGAAGACAAAGCAACCGTTTTTGGTTACTACGTCAAAGATCCCGAACGTTACGGTGTTGCTGCTTTTGATGCTGCAGGTAATGTCACCAGTATAGAAGAGAAACCTGAGAGCCCCGAGAGCAACTACGCCGTTGTAGGTCTTTACTTCTATCCAAATGATGTTGTGCAAAAGGCAAAAGAGGTCAAACCCTCACATCGTGGCGAGTTGGAGATCACTACTTTAAATCAGAATTACTTAGAAGCCAACCGTCTTAAAGTTGAGCTTATGGGTCGCGGTTATGCTTGGTTGGACACAGGAACACACGAGAGCTTGTTAGAAGCATCCAACTTTATTCAGACTATAGAAAACCGCCAGGGTCTCAAAGTCGCCTGTATCGAAGAGATCGCTTTTGAGATGGGTTACATCTCAAAAGAACAACTCACAGAACTGGCACAACCGCTCAAAAAAAACCAGTATGGACAATACCTCCTAAAGCGTGCAGATGAAGGAGTTATCGCTCGATGACGTTTACACGCACAAAGATCCCTGATGTCGTCATTATCGATCCGCAAGTCCATGGAGATGAGAGAGGTTACTTTGTAGAGACTTTTCGTCAAGACAAGCTCGAAACATTTTTAGGTTTTAAAGTAAACTTTTGTCAGGATAATGAGTCCAAGTCATCGAGAGGTGTCTTGAGAGGTCTTCATTACCAACTTGCGCCTGCCGCACAGACCAAACTTGTCCGTGTCATACAGGGCAGTGTTTTGGATGTCGCTGTAGATATCCGTGAAGGCAGCCCTACCTTCGGCCAGCATGTGGCTGTCAAACTGACTGCCGAGAACAAACGTCAACTTTTTGTTCCCCACGGTTTTGCCCATGGCTTTGTAGTTCTTGAGGATGATACGGTCTTTGCCTACAAGGTAGACAACTATTACTCTCCTGAAAATGACAGAGGCATGAGTTTTAATGATCCTGACTTAGAGATAAACTGGATTTTGGATGAAAGCGAATTGAAGTTATCAAAAAAAGACACTATGCAACCCTCTTTTAAAGAGGCCGCACACTTCGACTACAGTGAGCATCCTTTTGCCTAAGTCTGTTTTAGTCACCGGATCCAAAGGACAGTTGGGTTCAGAGCTTCAAGCACTTACTGATGAACATACTGCACTTGAGTTCACCTTTGTAGAGAGAAGTAATCTTGATCTTGGTTCAACAACTTCCATAGAGACTTTTTTTGAAGGCAAAGCGTTTGATGTCATCATCAACTGTGCTGCTTATACTGCTGTTGACAAGGCTGAGTCAGATGAAGAGATGGCTTATACCATCAACCATAAAGCAGTTGAGACCTTAGCCCATATTGCCAAGAAGAGCGACACAGCACTTATCCATATTTCTACAGACTATGTCTTCGACGGCAGTAACTTCAAGCCTTATGTAGAAAATGACCCAACCAATCCACAGAGCGTTTACGGTGCCAGTAAGCTCGCCGGTGAAGAGGCCATGCAGACCATAAACCCTAAAAACAGCCTCATCATCAGAACGTCATGGGTCTACAGCAGTTTCGGGAACAACTTTGTCAAGACCATGCTGCGTCTAGGCACAGAGCGCAATGAACTCGGTGTCATCTTCGACCAGGTTGGTGCACCAACCTATGCAAAAGATCTGGCATCTGCTATTTTAAATATCATTCCAAAACTTGAAAATGCTGATGTAGAGATCATGCACTACAGTAACGAGGGTGTCTGCTCGTGGTATGACTTTGCTATTGCTATTTTTGAGATGCAGTCTATAACATGTAAGATCAGTCCTATCGAGACTCAAGCTTATCCAACACCAGCTACCCGACCGCACTATTCACTACTGAACAAAACGAAGATCAAAACAGACTATGCCCTTACTATCCCTTACTGGCGAGATTCTCTTCGTCAAGCACTACAACTAATGGAGCCAACATTATGAAATCTATCCTAGTCACCGGTTGTGCCGGATTTATCGGTTCTAACTTCGTCCCCTATTTTTTAGAGAAGTATCCTGAGTACTTCATCATCAACCTCGACCTTCTGACTTATGCAGGCGATCTTGCCAACCTGAGTGATGTCAAAGTCGATGCCAACTATAAGTTCATCAAGGGTGACATCTGTAACCGTGAACTCGTTGAGTTCATCTTTGATGAGTACAATGTCCGTGGTGTGATCCACTTTGCAGCAGAGTCTCATGTAGACAACTCCATCAAAAACCCGGGGGTCTTCATCGAGACCAATGTCAATGGCAGTTTCACCCTTTTGGATGTTGCGTATAAAAAATGGATGGAAAAGCCATTTACCTTTAAAGAGGGCTATGAGGGTTGTCGTTTTCACCACATCTCTACCGATGAAGTTTATGGAACACTTAACGAAACAGATCTCTTCACAGAAGAGACACCTTACGCGCCAAACTCTCCCTACTCCGCATCAAAAGCTTCATCAGACATGATTGTCAGAAGCTACCAGGAGACTTACGGCATGAACACGGTCATCACCAACTGCTCCAACAACTACGGCCCCAAGCAGCATGATGAAAAGCTCATCCCGACCATCATCAGAAAAGCACTTGCAGGTGAGGACATCCCTATCTATGGCGACGGCAAAAATATCCGTGACTGGCTCTATGTGTTAGACCACTGTAAAGGCATCGACCTTGTCTACCATGCCGGAAAAGAAGGTAATGTCTACAACATCGGAGGACGTAATGAAAGATCTAACCTTCAGATCGTAGATACTATATGCAGTATATTGGATGAAAAAGTACCTAAGCCTGACTCTTATAAAGAGCTTATTACTTTTGTAGAAGACAGGGCCGGACATGACAGACGTTATGCCATTGATGCAACGAAATTAGAAACTGAGCTTGGTTGGAAAGCAGATGAGAACTTTGATTCAGGTATAATTCGCACAATTAATTGGTACTTAAAAAAATATAATACTAAGGAAAAAAATGCTTAATAATAAAACAGTTCTTATCACAGGTGGAACAGGCTCTTTTGGTAAAAAATTCATAGAAACGATTCTTGACCGATACCCTGAAGTCAAAAAGATCATTATTTATTCACGTGACGAGTTGAAACAATCCATCATTAAACAAAAGTATCCGCATTTTGATTTTCCTCAGTTGCGATTTTTCATAGGTGATGTGAGAGATAAAGAGAGACTGACGCAAGCCTGTGAAGGCGTAGACGTTATCATACATGCAGCAGCTATTAAACAAGTTGATACAGCTGAGTACAATCCAACAGAATGCATCAGAACTAACATCGATGGTGCAGAAAATGTCATACATGCAGCACTGGCATGTGGTGTTCATGATGTAGTAGCCCTCTCTACAGACAAAGCATGTGCTCCTATAAACCTTTATGGAGCGACTAAACTGGCTTCAGACAAACTTTTTGCAGCAGCCAACAACATCAGAGGTTCTAAAGACATACGTTTCAGCGTTGTTCGTTACGGAAACGTTATGGGATCTCGCGGTAGTGTCATCCCATTTTTTATGGACAGACGTAAAGATGGTGTTTTACCGATCACACATAAAGAGATGACCCGTTTTAATATCTCTTTACAAGATGGTGTCAACTTGGTTATGTTTGCACTGGACAACCATTTAGGCGGTGAGATCTTCATCCCTAAGATCCCTTCTTATAAGATTCTGGATATTGCAACAGCGGTCTGTCCTACATGTGAGACCAAAGATGTTGGTATCCGTCCCGGTGAAAAACTGCATGAAGAGATGATCACGGACACCGATTCACTCAACACCATCGACTTGGGTCCTTACTATGCGATTCTTCCATCTGTCTCATATACCTATCAGCAAGAAGATTTTATGAAGCACCATAAAGCCAAAAAAGTTCCGTTTGGTTTCAAATACAATTCGGGGACCAATGACGAATGGGAAACGGTAGAGAGCTTACGCCAACTCATCGTTGACCATGTAGATCCTGATTTCAAGGTCTAGTATGATCCCTTACGGCAAACAATATCTGATCCAAGATGACATAGATGCAGTAGTCGAGACCTTGGAGTCAGATTACCTGACTACAGGCCCTAAAGTCAAAGCATTTGAAGATGCATTAGCTGAGTATTGTGAGGTCAAGTACTGTGTGGCTGTTGCAAATGGTACTGCAGCCCTTCATCTCGCATCATTGATCTTGCTGGCAAAAGGAGACAAAGTCCTGACAACTCCAAACTCTTTTCTAGCAACCTCCAATGCCATTCTCTATGCCGGTGCCAAACCAGTTTTTGTCGACATCGCTGAAGATGGTAACATCGACCTTGACCTCTGTGAAAAAGCACTTCAGGAAGATCCTGCTATCAAAGCCATCTACCCTGTCGCTTTTAGTGGGCACATGGTTGATCAACAGAAGTTAAAACACCTTAGAGAGACATACCATGTCACTGTCTTGGAAGACTGTGCCCATGCTATCGGTGCAAAAGATGGCAACATCAAAGCAGCCTCATGTACTAACAGTGATATCTCTATACTCTCATTTCACCCTGTCAAGCATATGACAACGGGTGAAGGCGGTGCCATTACCACCAACTCCAAAGAGATCTACGAAAAGCTGTTAACACTTCGCGGTCACGGTATGGTCAAGACTCCAGAGATGAAACCTTGGGAGTACGAGATGCGTGAACTGGGATTCAACTACCGCATCACAGACATACAGTGTGCATTGGGACTTTCACAACTCAAAAGACTCGACAGCTTTATAGAGAGACGTGTAGAGATCGCCAAGAAGTATGATGCAGCCTTTAGCGACTCCATAGTCAAGTCACTCTACACTTATGATGGCAAATCCTCTTACCATCTCTATGTGGTCAAGGTGGACTTCTCAAAACTTTCTCTTTCCAAAGTCGACCTCTTTAACAGACTGAGAGAAAAAGGTATAGGCGTACAGCTGCACTACATCCCTATCAACAAACAGCCCTATTACAAAAGCTTAGGCTACGGTGATGAAAGTACTCCGGTTATGGACGACTACTATGAAAAGTGCTTCTCACTGCCGATGTATCCTAAGATGAGTGATGATGAACAGAGTTATGTCATCGACACCCTTTTTGAGGTCTTAAATGGCTAAGGCAGTTGCCATCATCCCTGCCCGTGGAGGCAGTAAACGGATCCCCAGAAAAAACATCAAAGATTTTTACGGAAAACCGCTGATAGCCTACTCCATACAGGTCGCCTTAGAGTCTAAACTCTTTGAGAAGGTAGTGGTCACTACTGATGATGAAGAGATCGCGACTATAGCAAAATCATATGGTGCAGACGTTCCTTTTATACGGCCTAAAGAGCTTTCTGATGACTTTACAGGGACAGAAGATGTGATAAATCACGCCTTGGATTACTTAGCGTCTCAAGGTGATACATTTGATTATGTCTGTACTATTTATGCGACCGCACCTCTTTTACAACCGCAATACTTGATCCAAGGATACAACGCACTTAAAAGCTCAGATGCGATCAACGCATTTTCAGCAACATCTATGCCATTTCCTATACAGAGGACCTTCAAACTCAATGATGAAGGCCGATGTGAGATGTTCACACCAGAACACTACATGACACGTTCACAAGATCTTGAAGAGGCCTACCAGGATGCAGGACAGTTTTATTGGAGTAAAGTGGGCAAGATATCCAAAGAGATCATGTTTGGAAAAGACAGCATCCCGGTTATCCTGCCAAGACACCTTGTACAGGACATAGACACTTTGGAAGATTGGCGGCGGGCAGAAGTTCTTTATGAGGCCTTGAATAAAGATCAGTTTGACCACTGGAATACACTTAAAAAATCACTGCATAATAAACAAGAGATCATAAGGTTTAAAGAGATGGAAATATATTTTATCTCTATAGGAAAAAACATAGGTTATGAATCTTATGGAAAGAGCAGCCTCTTTTTAAGACCAGTGCTCGTTTACAGAAAGTTAAATCACCAAACTTTTATAGGTATACCGTTAACATCAAAAGAGAAAGAAGGGTCATACTACTTTACCTTTAATTACAAAAAAGAGAAAAGTTCAACTGCTATGTTTAACCAAATGAGAGTGTTTGACATTAAAAGAACAGAGTATTACAGTGGCAAAATAAGTAAAAACACTTTAAAAAATCTAAATGTAAAACTAAAAGAGTTTATGAAGTTTACCTCTTCTAACGAAGAGGATCGGCCAACGAGGGCTAAATAGATGAGTAGTATAGCAAAAAGCAGCCATAAGGTCAAGAGCGCTCTCTTTCGTGCGGATTCATCTTCGACTATAGGAACTGGTCATATTATGCGTGATCTTGTTCTTGCCGAGCAGTTTGAAGAGGCTAACATCACCTTTGCGACACAAGACCTCAAGGGTAACATCAACCATAAGATCAAAGAGAAGAACTACACCATAGAGATCTTGCATTCCAATGAGGTTCAAGAACTCGACGCGCTTATCAAAAGACTTAACATTGATATGCTGGTAATAGACCACTACAGTATAGATCAAAGGTTTGAAAAACAACTCAAAACGCAAAACCCACAACTCAAGATCCTGAGTTTCGATGATACTTATGAAAAACACTATTGCGATATTCTACTAAACCATAATCTTTATGCTGATC
Organism: Helicobacteraceae bacterium; assembly: GCA_015493495.1. Lineage (GTDB taxonomy): Bacteria > Campylobacterota > Campylobacteria > Campylobacterales > Sulfurimonadaceae > Sulfonitrofixus. Next base: position 9,811 of record WGDB01000138.1, read on the forward strand.
CAAAAAGATATAAAGGCTTGGTACCTGAACATTGTGAACTAAGATGTGGAAGTGCCTATACTCTTTTAAGAGAAGAGTTCACGATCGAAAAACAAAAAGGCAGACAAAACCATAACGATCCAGAAAACCTTAATGTCTTTATAGCCATGGGTGGTGCTGACCACAGTGACCTAAACAGTAAGATATTGGATGTACTGGAAAACTTTCCGAACATCCATGCGCATGTCGTTACAACTACAGCCAACCAGCATTTAGAAGAGTTAAAAAAATACATTGAAAATAAAAGAGGTATAACCTTACACATCAATACAGATAAAATAGCATTATTAATGAATACAGCAGACTTTGCTATCGTCACACCCAGCGTTACTGTTAACGAGATGGTCTATATGAACCTCCCCTTTATTGCGATTAAAACAGCAAAGAACCAAGATGAGATGTACCAGTACTTGAATCAGCATCACTACGCTGTACTAAAAAAGTTTGATACTGCTGATCTGCTCAAAAAATTGGAAGAGATCACTTCTAAAGAGATTAAACGTGTTAATTTCTCAGATCTCTCTTTGGATGAAAAAAAAATGATCTTAGCATGGCGGAACCATCCAAACATACGCCAATGGATGTTTACCAATGAGTGTATTAGTTTAGAAGATCATTTGAAGTACATTGACTCCTTAAACACCAGAGATGACAGGTCATACTTTTTAATCAAAAAAGCTTCTCAGCCTATTGGGGTCATAGACTTTACCAACATGGACCATCTTAACAAAACAACAGAGTTTGGACTTTATGCAGATCCTGCTTTAAGAGGTGTTGGTGATCAGTTGATGGCGTCTGTCATTGATTATGCATTCAACACTTTAGACTTTAAGAAGTTGATCGCAGAAGTCTTTGAAGAGAACCACGCAGCTATTAAGCTCTATAAACGATATAATTTTAAAGAAGTAACAATTAAACAAGCCAACAATAAAAATGTAATACACATGGAGTTAAATAATGAAAATAGGTAACTTTGATCTAAAGAGTGATGGTGTCTTTATCATCGCAGAACTCTCTGCTAACCATGGTGGTAAGATCGAGATCGCTAAAGAGACTATTAAAGCGGCCAAAGAGATCGGTGCAGATGCTATTAAGCTGCAGACCTATACAGCAGACACATTAACGTTAGATTCTGACAAAGAAGACTTTGTCATCAAAGGGGGAACCCTTTGGGATGATAAAAAGTTATATGACCTGTATAAAGAGGCCTACCTCCCTTGGGAATGGCACAAAGAGTTGTTCGAGTATGCAAGAGAGATCGGTATAGAGATCTTCTCCTCTCCTTTTGACAAGACAGCCGTTGATTTTTTAGAAGAGCTTGAACCATCAGCTTATAAAATAGCATCATTTGAGATCACCGACTACGAACTTATCCGTTACACTGCTGCCAAAGGCAGACCTATCATAATCTCAACAGGAATAGCAACTATAGATGAGATCCAGGATGCTGTGGACATCTGTAGAGCAGAAGGAAATCATGACATCGTTTTACTCAAATGTACATCAGCTTACCCTGCAGCACTGGAAGATGCCAACCTTTTAACCATTCCAAACTTGGCAGAGACCTTTGATGTTATTAGTGGTTTTTCAGACCATACTTTAGGTATAATTGCTCCTGTCGTTGCAACTACACTCGGTGCTAAAGTTATTGAAAAACACTTTATACTTGACAAGTCCATAGGTGGAGCGGATGCAGACTTTTCTATGGATAAAGAAGAGTTTTCTGAGATGATCCAAGCTGTCAGAGACACAGAAAAACTTCTTGGTAAAGTTGACTATCGCATGACAGAGAAAAAAAAGAAAAGTAGGCAATTCTCTCGTAGTCTTTATGTAGCTGAAGATATAAAAGCAGGTGACATGATCACTGAAAAAAACGTCCGTTCTGTTCGACCAGGATATGGCCTACACCCGAAGCATCTAAAAAGTCTTTTAGGAACGCCTGCTAAAAAAGACTATTCTTTTGGTGAAAGATTTAATTAATAAAAGAATACGTAGATACTACAAATTTATCTACAGTTCACTTAACTTTACAATAGGAAAATAAATGTCAGTACAAATACTTGATTGTACGCTTAGAGATGGCGGCTATATAAATGACTGGAACTTTAATAACAGTCAGATAAAAGAAATTTTCACTGCCCTCAAAGCTGCAAATATTGATATCGTTGAATGTGGATATTTAAATGATAAAAAAGGTGCGCCAGAAAACAGTACTTTATTTAATTCAACTGGAACTATCAACACCTTATTAAAAAAAATAAATTTTGATTCTCAATTAGTTGCAATGATAAATTTAGGAGATTTTGATATCGAAACTTTACCACCTAAAGATAAAACACTTTTAGACGGTATTAGACTTGCATTCCATAAAAAAGATTTTGAAAAAGCTCTAAAAGCCGCACGTTTTATCATAGACTTAGGATATTCTTTATATTTCCAACCAATGATTAGTAAAAGCTATAGTGACTTAGAATTTTTATCTTTAATTAAAGAGGCAAATAAACTTGATATTTATGCCTTTTATATTGTTGATAGTTTTGGATCAATGACGTTAGAAGAATTTCAAAGATATGCCATCATATCAAGTTATAACCTTAACCCAAATATTCTCCTAGGCTATCATTCTCACAACAACATGCAGTTAGCCTTTTCCAATGCAATTAGCCTTTGTAATAATCGTGCGAAAAGAGATGTAATTATTGATGCTAGTATATATGGTATGGGTCGAGGTGCAGGGAATCTCAATACAGAACTTATAGCCGACTACCTAAATCAAACACTTAATGCTTCTTATAACACTATTGCACTTCTTGAGATAATTGATACCTTTTTAGCCTCTCTAATGAGAAACAATCCGTGGGGATTTTCACCAGCACATTATCTATCAGCCTCTCTAAACTGTCATCCAAACTATGCATCCTTTTTAGTAAATAAAAATACAAATCATATAGTGACTTTACGAAATATCTTAGAAAAAATTCCTAATGAAAAAAAGTTTTCTTTTGATCAAAAGTTAATTGAATCTTTATATATGAATAATTTATTAGAGCCGAAAACAGTAGAAAGAGGAGTCCTTCATATTCCAAGTGATAAAAAAGTATTATTAATTGCTTCAGGAAAAAGTACCTTAGAGTATAAAGAGTTACTTTATGAAAAATCAGACAATCCAGACTATATACTTAT